>JALYJG010000080.1 GCA_030775365.1 Pseudomonadota bacterium | reverse complement strand
GCAATCTGCAGACCCGTGACGCGCCGGCCGTTGATCACGAGATCATTGCCATCGACCTCAACGGTGCCTTTGAAACGCCCGTGGACGGAGTCATATTTGAGAAGGTGGGCATTTGTCACGGCATCGGCAAGATCGTTGATGGCGACGATTTCAATATCCGTGCGACCGGAATCGAACAGCGCGCGCAAAACTAGACGTCCGATACGGCCAAAGCCGTTAATGGAAACGCGAACAGTCATAAGTGGTGTACTCCCTTGGCTCGGATTTATTCGCGGTCGTCGCGCTGTGTGCGCTCCATCCGTTCATGGCGTTCCTGCGCTTCGACCGTGAGCGTAGCGACGGGCCGTGCTTCAAGGCGCTTAAGGCCGATCGGCTCGCCGGTGTCTTCACAGAAACCGTAGTCGCCGGTGCGGATACGTTCCAACGCTTCATCGATCTTTGCGATCAGTTTGCGTTGGCGATCCCGGGCGCGCAACTCCAGCGCAACTTCCGTTTCCACGGCAGCGCGATCGGCGATGTCGGGCTCTTGCATGCCGCCCTCGTCTTGCAGGTCATGCAGCATATTATCAGATTCGCGGACGATCTCCGCTTTCCAGTGGAGCAGTTTCTGCCGGAAATATTCCAGCATCACCGGGTTCATATACTTCTCTTTTTCGGTCGGTTTGTAGTTGGCGGGCACGGTTGTTGCGTTCATGCGGCTACTCCTCCAGAGGCCGCGCAGCATAGAGAAACAAGGCCCGCGGCGCAACTATGTGAAAAAGATCTCCAAAACGGGCGGCTTAGCGTCCGCGCCCCGGCACGGCTTTGCCTTCGGCTGTCCCTATACTGACATGGAAAACAGTGGATCCGGTCTCAAAACCATCCCCGCCGGCAAGACGTGCAGCGAGTCCGTTGAAACGCTCGGGCGAATCCGTCACCAAAAAACGGCTGGATCCCGGCGCGGCTCGCGTCGTCTGTGTGTCGGACGCTTCGAGGTGCCGCTGGACAGCTATCGCAGTCGTCACGGCACTATCAATAACCGGAACCGCGTCGGCTGTCAGACGGCGGATCACGGGGGCCAGAAGCGGGAAATGCGTGCAGCCTAGAACGAGCGTATCGTAATCTTCACCTGGCTTGCCGAGGGCTTTCAGGTAGCGCCCGGTCACGATCTCGGCTTCCGTGCCCTCCCACCACCCTTCCTCGACAAGCCCGACAAGCAGATTGCACGCCAGCATGCGGATATTCGCATCCGGCCGACGTTTTAGGATTGCATCCTCATAAGCACCCGAGCGAACCGTGCTTTCGGTCGCCATGACGGCTATATGGCCGCGCTTTGACGCCGCCACGGCAGCCTCTGCGCCTGGCTCTATGACGCCGAAGCAGGGCATGGAGGGCAGGTTAGCTTGCAGGAGACGCAACGCGAGGGCGGAGGCCGTATTGCAGGCTATGACGAGAAGCTTGACGTCTTCCTGGAGCAAAAGCTGCGCCGCCTGCAGCACATATTGGCCCACCGTTTCGCTGCTCTTGGTCCCATAAGGCAGGCGGGCCGTGTCGCCAAGATAGACGAAGCTTTCATTCGGCAGGCGGGCGCGCAAGGCCTTGTAGACCGTCAGGCCACCGCTTCCGGAGTCAAAAACGCCGATGGGGCTTAGCTTGGACAGATCGTCCTCATAAGAAACCAGTTCCGGCTGGGTTATCGCGAGTCCTCGATCGAGAGCTCGCTCCATCTAGGTCTTGATCGGTCGCACCCTCGCCCGCCGGCGATGTCGAAGAGCCTAGGTTATACCAAGACAAGCGCGAGGTCGCGGCAGCGGTTTAGTGCGAGCCCATCATCACATCGACAGGGATATGCAAGTAAACGCCCGCAATTTCGGCTCCCGGATTGAAGCGCGTAATCTTGGCGTTCGAGATGTGGCTGACTTCGGCCGTGAGTCGCACATCATTATCAAAGCGCCAGCCGAGTTCCGCCATCGAGCGGAATTCGATGAAAGATCCGAGCCGCACTGCGGTGCCCGGCCAATAAAGGCCAACGCCTTCGCTCCAAGTAAAGACCAAATGCTTGGTGGCGTAGACATCCATCGCCCAGCCGCCACTGCCATAGACCTGTTGAAGTGTCGTCACTTCAAGGCCGGCATAGGGATGGAACTGAACGTAAGGGTCCCAACGGTTGAAATAAGGCGAGATGAGCGGCAACATTGAAAGTCCCCAGCGGTACTCGCCGCGGAAATCGGCCGCTTTCCTGTTGCCCTGCGACTTATCGAAATTCATGTAGTTGATGCCAAACGATACCAGGTCCGGCTGCTTGATCGGCTCGGCGGCTGACACAGCGGATGCGCAAAAAAAGCAGAAAAACAAAGCCAGAAGTGAGGATCGGAACATGGTGTCTGTAACCCATTGAGTCTGAGAAGGGAAACGCAGTTTTCCCTAGCGGCGAAGGAATAGCAAGGGGCAACAAGGCTTAAGCGGCGACCGGCGATCGGAGAAAGCGGCGATAGTGCGCTGTTCGTTTCGAGCGCGGAATTGACATTTTTTGCGGAATGACCGTCAATGGAGGAATATAGGACGTGAATTCTTAGGACGGCGCTATGGCAAAGAAAACACACCAAGGTCTCATCATAATTGACTGTGTCGGCCTGCTCGATCCAGAGGATATCGATCTGGTAAAGCCTGCCCTCGTGAACGCCTTGGACTCAGCCGGGCTCCGCGTTGTGGTGCTGGCCGATTTTGATGCGGGGCATGCCGGGGATTACTTTGAGCGGAACCGTTTTGCGGCGAATGAACAGCCCCGCATTATGAAGGGCCCGTGGCGGGCGGACGTATCCCGCATTTGCAGCAATCTGGCCGGGCAGTACAAACTTGCGCCCGAGCACTGCATTTATTTTAGCCCCCGCTATGCCTCGGATACGACCAATCTTCATGCAGCGAACAAATTGGGTATGCACACGCTATCGATGCTGGGCGTGACCGAGGACAAGGGCGAAATCATCGCCGTGCCTTACATCGGAAAAATCGTGCAGAAGGATTTGCATCTCACGCCGCTTCCTTTTATGGACGCGGTTAAGGCCATTATCAAAGCATGGGAACCCGCCCTGCCAGCGCAGCCTTTACGCCGACGGCATGGGCGCAAGGCAGAACCTAGCTAAGCGGTCAATTGAGGCGCCCCATCGCCAAGACATCTCGGCGCCGTATGGCGAGATCAAAGAGCGGCTCGACGGTGACGCCCATGGTTTGCGGATTGGCGTGAATGATATGGTCCGGACCCGTCATGAGGCCCACATGACCCGGAAAAAATACCAGATCGCCGCGTTGCCATCCGATGTCCCGCCAATGTCCCTCGAGCGGTCTGCCGAAAGCTTCGCGCTGCTGGTCGGCATCCCGCGGGGCGTCCCATCCGGCCATATCGAGGGCTAATTGGACGAGCCCTGAGCAGTCGATTCCTTTCGGCGTACGTCCGCCCCACAGATAGGGCGAGGCCAAAAGACGTCCGGCGGTAAACACATAATCGGGGGTCAACGATTCCGCGGCCGGAAGAATATGCCCTGCGAACACATAGCCACCGCTCGGCAGGCCAACAAACTCGCCATGCCGCTCGCCAGGCTGGACGAAAGCGCCGAGGGTTAACTCGTCGATCGGCGGCGACTTCATGTCAGGTTCCGGGTAAACGAAGGTGCGCAGAGCATTGATACGAAAAGAAAGATCCGCGATCGTATCGCTGAACACACCCTCGCTGAGGGCGTAGCCGACATAGCGGTCAATGCGATTCTGGACCCAGGCAAAGCCATCATCACGTGTCTCGAACACGTCGAGAAATTCGCCGTACCGGATCTGGCTGACTTGCTTGGCGTTGGGCTTCGGTTCGGCCAGCACAGGGACGACGCCTCGAACGCATTGACGCATCACCGGCTCGACATAACGCGGAGCTTCAATGAGGGCGCGCAGCGTCCCATCGGCAAGGTCGGCGCGGTAAGCATGGATACGTGGGTCGAGCTTGGCTTCGTTCATGGAAGCAATCTAGCGGCTTCCCCGCCTTTAGGGGAGGGGAAACAGGGCCTATTCGGCCGCTTCGATTGCCCAGTCGTTGACGGCCGCCTCTTCATAGGACGGAGCGGGCGAGCTTGGCGTGTCCACCGCAAATTCGATGACACGGGCCGGCAGGGCCGCGATATGCGAGCGCGCTTCGTCGACCATACGACCGAACGCCGTCAGAAACTCGCCGCCGTTGGACGTGCGCTGCACGAGAACATTGCGGCGGTCGAGATCGTCACGTTGCCGACGCACATAACCAAGTTCGCCCAGGCGATCAAGAGCGCGGCTGACGGCGGGCTTGGAAATGCGCAAGGCTTGGGCGAGGCCGCGCACGGTGTGAGGGCCGTCCCCCAGATAAACCGAAAGCATCAACGCCATCTGGCGGGCCGAAAGATCGGGGGCATCGCTGCGTACGCTGGCGACGAGAGAATGACGCCACAATTCAAGAGATTGCCATTGGACGGACACGTTGAAACCCATAAGCGGCGAGAGAGAAGGGACGGCGAGGACGAACCGAATACTGTGTCAGCACCCTTTGATTCGCAAGGGGTCTGCGCTACAGAAAGATTCGAAAACCGAAATCAGATGTGGAAAAAACTACTCTAAGATTTAGGTTGAGCTTGGTGCCTTGAGTCATATCAAGGGGTTATAGTCCGCTGCGTCATGTCTTTCTTTATGAGCGGGGATGAAACAGCAGGCGCAATTTTTTTGCGAAAGGGATAGGTCACGAAGAGCGCCCCCCGGCGGCGACCCGCGTGAAAATGGCCCTATCCCCGCGCTTTGGCAACATTAACGGCACAAAAACACAATTGAGGCTATACTAGCTCCTATGTCACCGCCCGATGAAAACATCCGCTCGCCCGTGGCCGCGATCAAAAGCATGTTCGCGCGTCCGCGCCTTATGCGCCAGTACGAACTGGTCGAGCGCGTGCGCGCGTATGATCCGGGTGCCAACGAGGATTTGCTGAACCGCGCCTATGTTTTTTCAATGCAGGCGCATGGGACGCAGCAGCGTGCTTCGGGTGATCCGTATTTTTCGCATCCCTTGGAGGTCGCCGGGATTTTAACTGACATGAAGATGGACAGCACGACGATTGCGACCGCTCTCCTGCATGACACGGTGGAGGATACCCTTGCGTCCCTCGAGGACATACAAAAGCAGTTCGGCCCCAACGTCGCCCGGCTCGTGGACGGCGTCACCAAGCTTTCGCGCATCGAGTTTCAAAGCGACCAGGCCAAGCAGGCGGATAATTTTCGCAAGCTTATTTTGGCGATGTCCGAGGATATCCGTGTCCTTCTGATCAAGCTCGCCGACCGGCTGCACAACATGCGGACGCTGCATCATCTTAAAGATCCTGATAAGCGCCGCCGCATCGCGCGCGAAACATTGGAAATTTACGCCCCGCTCGCCGAGCGCATCGGTATCGAGAAGATGCAGGATGAACTCGAAGATCTCGCTTTTGCCGAGTTAAATCCGGAAGGCCGCGACAGTATCATGGCGCGCCTGAGCTATTTGCGGACCGAAGGCGGCGACATCGCCAACAAGATTATGAAAGAGCTTAGCGCTGTACTGCTCGAGTCCGGCGTCAAGGCCGAGGTCGAGGGGCGGGAAAAGACCCCCTATTCGATCTGGCGCAAGATGCAGCGCAAAAACATCGCCTTCGAGCAACTTTCCGATATTATGGCATTCCGCATCATCGTCGAGACGGTCGAGCAATGCTATCAGGCGCTCGGGATTATCCACAGCGCCTATCATGTGATTCCGGGCCGGTTCAAGGATTACATCTCGACGCAGAAGCCGAATAAATACCAGAGTCTCCATACCGGCATCATCGGCCCGGAGCGACAACGCATCGAAGTCCAGATCCGCACAGCCCTCATGCATGAGGTCGCGGAACTCGGGGTGGCCGCGCACTGGGCCTATAAAGAAGGTGGTCCGTCGACAGAGGGCCTTCAATATCGCTGGCTGCGCGAGCTGCTCGATATCGTTGAACACGCGCAAAAGCCAGAGGAGTTTCTCGAGAACACCAAGCTCGAGCTTTTTCAGGATCAGGTGTTCTGCTTTACGCCGAAGGGCGATTTGATCGCCTTGCCGCGCAGCGCAACGCCGGTCGACTTTGCCTATGCTGTCCATAGCGGAGTTGGTGACGCTTGTGTGGGCGCCAAGGTCAACGGTCGAATGGTACCGTTACGTACCGCGCTGAAAAACGGCGACCAGGTCGATATCATCACCCAAAAGGGCGGGACCCCGTCCCCGGCCTGGGAGCGTTTCGTCGTGACCGGCAAGGCCCGGACCTGTATCCGGCGTTTCGTTCGCACGCAGCAACGCACCGAATTCGTGCTGCTGGGCCGCTCCATGTTGGACAAAATGTGCAAGCAAGAGGGAGTCGATTTTTCGGACAAGGCCTTCGAAGCCGTTGCGAAGAACTTCCAGGGCGCAACGCTCGAGGATCTTTTTGCCAATGTTGGCGCCTCGCTCCAGCCGGGGCGGGAAGTGTTCAAGGCCGCCTACCCGTCGCACACCTTCAAGCCGCAGGAAAAGAGTGAAAAGACTCCATCGGTCGCGAAAGCAAAGGCGCCGGGACGCGGCACGAGCGCGCCGCTCACGCTGAAAGGCCTCATCCCGGGCATGGCCGTGCATTATGCCCGGTGCTGCCACCCGTTGCCGGGCGATGCGATCGTCGGCATCGTGACGACCGGAAAAGGGGTCACGATCCACACGACCGATTGCGAAACCCTCGAAAGTTTCGCCCGCACACCGGAGCGCTGGATTGATGTCGGCTGGGACGACGCGCACGGCCAGGAGCGGGAGCTGATCGGCCGCCTGAATGTCGTCATCACGAACCAGCCCAACAGCTTTGGAACGTTGACGACCGTTATCGGCAAGAATAACGGCAACATCACAAACCTTAAGATCACAAACCGCACGCCGGATTTCTTCGATGTTCTCGTGGATGTGGAGGTCAAGGATGCCAAGCATCTGACGATCATTATCGCCGCTCTGCGCGCAAGCACAGCTATTAATTCCGTGGAGCGGACGAAGGGTCGCTAGCGGCGCGCGGCGCTAGCGAACGACAAACTCCCTGAAGATCACGTCCGAAACTTTAACCGGCCCGCTGGCGGCGTTGATTTCATGCAGCAAATCGTGGCGCAACTCCCTCGACTTGCTCGGCCGGCGAATGTCCTCGATGTTCTGCTGGCGAAGGAAATCGACAATCCGGTCCGAAACGCGAGGCTGAAAATCCTCGAACTGGTCCAAATTCTTCATATCCATCTCAAGGCTGATACCGATGCGCGCGTGGTGCATCTCACCGGCAAACGAGCCTACTGTGAGATCGATGCGTGGCAGGGTATAGAAGGTTTTAAGTGAGCCGGTTTCAGCAAGCTCATGCTTTCGCTTAATGTCCTTCTGGATATTCGTGATGCCGATATAACCAAAGGAGGCTAGAAAGCCGAACACAAGCGTATAGCCTGCGATAAAGAAGTAGAGCCGGTTATGTTTTCGGACGTTCATGGATACCCCTTCCGGCCCGTTAGGGGCCTGGGTCATTTTCTCTCCACTTGATCCGGCCGGACATGTTTCTTGAACCCGGCGTCATCATTCTAGCTTAGGATCATCAATACTTTGTTTACGCAGAGTTTTTCTGTGACAAATCAAAAGGATGGGGGAATGTTTAACGGATATTGATTAACAACATATTTACCAACAGCTTGACGAAAGTAATTAGGACTCGCAGACTGCTGGTTCACTGTCGGCTAGCAGTTGGCTTCGTGCCCCGCTTCCGGGCGTGCCGGGCCCCGACCCATTTAAAGTGGATTCCATATGAACAAACCCATTCGCCACTCGTTCAAGCTCGCCAGCGCCCTTTTTGTCGGTGCGTCCCTCGCTCCAACACTGGCCCCAGCCCAGACATCCGACGTTGCCGACCGACTGAGCCCACCGCCGGTGACCGCGGCCCCCACAGGCCAAGCCATCAGCGGGTGCACTTTTGAGACAGGGTTTTCTGAAGCCCCCCAAGCTGTCGTCGTGAACAGGGAGATCCGCTATGGCAGTCTCGATCTGAAGAGGAACGACGTTTTCTTCCCTCTCGATGACGGCAGTCTAATCGTCGTTCACAAAAAAGATATCCGGACCGTCGGCGACCGTGCCGCTCCTCTAAGCTTGCAGAAAGCCGCTGCCGTCGGAAGCCTGGCCGAGAGCGCGCGCGAGCAATGCCGCGACCAGCGCGCCGCTGCTGCGCCGGACGTCGATTTCAACTTTGGCTATGGGCTTAATAGCTACCCTCTGTTGGGTTACAATTATCCTGTCGTCGTATGGGGCGAGACAATACCGCTCTTTGGCGGCTATGGGCGTGGCCGCGGTGATGAGGGTGGCCGTCGGAGAGATCGGGACGATCGTCGAGACCGCGATGACGGCCGGCGCTTCGGTGGTGGCCCGGTGGACACTCATCGCCCCATAGG
>JALYJG010000079.1 GCA_030775365.1 Pseudomonadota bacterium | reverse complement strand
GCATATCTCTTTTCGCCATCTTGGGGGCGGCTGCGATCAAAAAGAACAGCTTCATGCCATGCAAAATTTTCTGCCTCAACAAAACTGAGGCTATGTTTAGCGATATTGATCTGATTTTTGTTTTCATCCCATTCAAACATATATTATGTATATACATAAAATGTGAGCGAGTCAAGGGGTGGAGGCCAAAATGGAGGCCAAAAGTGCCCACATGAAAAATGCTATCAGTCAATAGGTTGTTGATTTCGCTACAATAAAAATTTGGCGTGCCCGAGAAGATTCGAACTTCCGACCCCCGGTTTAGGAAACCGATGCTCTATCCAGCTGAGCTACGGGCACATCTCTTGCTCTTCATACACTTACAGCATTTCCGTTTGAAGAAAAATCGCGTTGCCACCCAAATTGCCCCCCAAACTTTAAAGTGATAGTTATGGATCGATAGCGCTGGCGAGGATGCAGCAAAAAGGCAGTCTTGCGTGGCGCTGGCTTCTCTTGATCTGAGAATCCCTTCGGCTTCCGAGCCAATAGAAGGCGTAGTAAGCATCTTAGAGGTGACATAGGAGAGCGAACGGCAGTCTCCCTTTCTGAAGGGAGCCATTTGCGAAGACAGCTTTTGTCATATTTGAAGCTTACAATTGCCGCGATGCGTGTGCTCAACAAGCATACACTGTATGTAGCGCAGGTAAAGTAACCACGTGGATACTAAACACCCCAGCATAAGCTGAAAGCATTTTATTTTTTAAACTCTTGCAAAATGCATTGAATATGATGTGGTTGAAGTCTGTCCCATTTGGGTTTCGCCAATTCGAGGGCATTTTCCTCCGAAACCAGATACTGATTTCTTGAGTCCAATTCCGCGTCGACCTGATTTCCAAGTGTCGTATCTCTATTCAGGAAATATTTTCCCAAATGAATTGGCTTCGTGGAATCAACAGTTATGTTGCGATCAAAACGCTCCCTAGGCTCAACGAGCAGGGGGTGCTTGTCGAGCACAAAGGTAAAGATCGCTTCATTGGTTGGGGGGATCCCATATTTTATATTAAACACTTCACCAGTTATTAGCTCAAAAGGCATCAGCATAGGGGTTAAGCCTTTTAATGACCAAGCATGTCTCGTATCGGCCGCTCGAAGCGTATCCTTAAAACGGCTGACTGTGAAATTACCGGGTACAAATCTATCGCCGCGTAAATCGCCGCAGACCATTCCCTGACAGGCAGAAAATGCGAGCTGAATATAATCTGGATGAAAAAATTCTGAACGAAGTTGTTCTCCGTCGCCAGAATAATCTGAATTATCACTGACTGTAGGCGCTCCCTTAAGTCTGCATGGGCCGCTATCAGCTTCATGATTGAAGTGGGCCATGATCTTCATGCTGCCAACGGCATGATCAAAAGCTTCTGCTCCACAGGCGCCACAAATCGCATTCCTGTTGTCGTGGAATTTCTTCCAGACATGATGAGATTCTGGAGATGTCGGGCGTTGCGTTTCTGGATTCAATGCAAATTTCATAAATGCTCTTAGAAAAATTTGAAGGTGATTATGCTTCGTCCTTAGCTCTAGTTTGTGGACCTTGCCATTTCATAGTTCATTACGCTATAGAACGAACCATGAACATGTCAAGTGAAGAAAACACTGTCCAATGGCTGTTTATTGACCTTAATAGCTATTTTGCCTCCTGGGAACAGCAGGAGCGGCCTAAGCTGCGCGGCAAGCCGATTATTGTCGTGCAGTCGGTGACGAAGAACGCTTGCGCGATTGCGGCGCTATTCATGATTCCAAATACGCTACTATTCGCTCAGAAGTTGACTAAAATAGCGATTTTAGTCGGGGTAACCTTTGGAGTTAATCAATAAATCAATATATAATTGTTTCATTATCTAAGTAGATAGAAAATTAATTTATTCCCTTCACCGCTCCATTTCCTTTCAAGGGGTGATGACCTTCTCCCCGATATGTCGCTAGTGGGGGCGGAGTCTTTGGGTAAATGTTATAAAGCTGCTATTCGATTGGATCCCTAAAGGAGAGTGCATATGGCGGACAACAAGACAGAAGTGGAAGACATTCAGTTTCCCGTCGGGCGATATCCTGCCGCTGTTGATAACAAAGGCCGCATGAAACTGCCGGTCATTTTTAGCAACTACTTCAAAAGCCTTGCTGAGCGTAAACCGGCTCTAGCCGATGACAGCCTTTTTGTGACGAGCCTCGATCGCAGCACACTAAGGATCTATCTCTTGGAGGAGTGGGTCAAAACGCGCGGGGAAATGGTAAGTGGCCGCGAGGTCAATTACTTATACTTCAATGGCGAGGATCTCGGGGCGATCGCAAAAATGGATAAGCAGAATCGCGTTTTGATCAACACGGAGCTTAGGCGTGAGCTTGATCTGCAAGCCGGCGGGGTCGTCCATTTGTTTTGGGAAAAGGACCATGCTTTAGGACTGACCGACGCTCATTACCAAGCGCTCCTCAAGCAAGCCAGAAATGCTGCGAAAACGGATCCGAGGCTCCGTTCGACGCCACGGCCCTTGTAGTGGACAGGAAGGTGTAATTGAACCGGAGGGGGGTGCGAGCTATGTCAAGGCCTGCCCGGCGTATCTCGCGGTCCCCGTGGCGGGCAAAGTCGTGGGGCAAGTCGCGGCCACGATTTCGCCCGACTGGTCCACAGAAGGCGTCCTTCGGCTTTTCTGAATGGCGCCTAGACGGGTGCCGGGCCTTCCCGTCGGACATCACGCGCTTTCTTATCTTGGCGAAGTCCCTGAAACGACGGGTGGTCCATAAGACCGTTTTTGGTCCAATCAAGGAACCGCACCTGAATGACCCGCGAAGGCTTAACCCAGGAGGCCAGGGCATAGCGCTTGGGTGTCACATGGAAGGGATTTTTTTCCTGTCTTATGGAATTTAAATTCCTGAATAATTCGCTAGCGGCCGAGAAGTGAGATTTAATGCGGCCGGCAAAACGCAGCTTCTTGTCGTCATAGTATCCCACCAGCAGACCGTTGATGTCGTTGTGTCCGGTGAAGCCACCGATCACCATTTCCTGTTCCTTCCAGCATTTGATCTTCAGCCAGTCCTTGTGCTCCCCGCTGTGATAACGCGAAGCCATGCGTTTCGAGACGATGCCTTCGGCTTTAACCGCGTCAACATGTTGCATTAAATCCGGGCCGGGGTTGAGGAGGTGATCGACATAGTGGACCCGCACAAGGTCGCCGGGCAGAATTTCTCGCAACAGTTTTTTCCGCTCGATCAGAGGCAAATTCAGTGTCGTGTAACCGTTCAGGTGCAGAAGATCGAAGGCAAAATAGTGTAATCGTGTTTGGTCCCTTGCTCCTATAACCGAAGCGAGTTCCCGAAATGAGGATGTGCCATCATCGCGTAGAGCAACCATTTCTCCGTCAAGCATCGCGTTAGACACGGGCAATCGGACAAGTTCGTCGGCTACCGCTTTAAAGTTCGAGGTCCAGTCATGCCCTCGTCGGGTCAATATTTTAACCTTGGCGTTCTCGATCCGCGCCGATGCGCGATAGCCATCATATTTAATCTCGTGCAGCCACTCCCCACCGGTGGGGGGCGTCGCGGCTTCCGCCGGAAATTCGGGGTTTATGAAGGCGGGCGGCGGCGAGGTTTCGAGCGCGAACGCGTTAGGTGTGAGCTGGGCCATGCCGAGGAGTCTACCGTAAAGGCTGGCGGCTTTGCGTTAAAAAGCGATATGAAAGACCGTAAGTCCTTGCGGTAAGGCGGAATTGGAGCCCTACCGGGGCCGTTTCGACGACTTTTCCTGGGTTTTAGGCGGCGGTCTTTTTGGCCCGTTTCAAGGTGTTCAGCGCGGCTTTGGCTGCGCCTTCACCGAAAATCGTCTGTGTCGCCTTTTTGTAAAGGTCGCAGCCCGGCATATCGCGGCAGCGCGGCGAAGCGGCATAGGTCTTATCAGCTGGCAGATAGGCTACGGCCGTGCCTTCGGGGCCGGATGGGGGGGGGGGCTCGGGATTGGGGGCATATGAAAAAGCAGGCCAGGGATGTTTGCCGGGATGCTGGCGCAAAACTTCGTAAATATTACATAGGGTTATTTTACGCATTGACTCGACAAAACCCTTGTTGGTAATGAGAACATAACAAGAACATTTTTCCGGATTTACCCATGTGTGCGCATAAGAAGACGGCTCTTTTGACGGAATTGCGCCACCAGATGCAGCGGCTGGAGTCGGGTGGTCTTGCAGATGCGCGCGGAGTTCTTCCTTTTGGCATTCCTGGTCTTGACGATCATTTGCCGACCAAAGGGCTGGCCTTAGGTGCTTTGCATGAAGTGCGGGCGGAAGCAGAATTGGTCCATGAAGCCGCCGCTAGTTTGTTTGTCGCGGGGATTTTGGCGCGGCTTGCGGGACCGGTTCTCTGGTGTCTTGGCAAGAGAGATTTGTTTGCTCCCGCTCTCGCCAATGTAGGTCTTGGTTTTGAACGCGTGATCTATACAGAGGTAGGTGATGATAAAAACATTCTTCTTATCATGGAAGAGGGGCTTCGTCATGCCGGTCTTGCCGGTATCGTAGGCGAAGTCTCCCATCTTTCTACCCTCGCGTCTCGCCGCTTGCACCTGGCGGCCCGACAATCTGGTGTGACAGTGTTTGCGTTGCACCGAGCGAGAAGGTTCAAGAAAGCGAGTGTGCAAGAGCCGAGTGCGGCAATGACCCGCTGGCGCATTGCTTCAATTCCTTCGGCCGCTTTGCCCGTCAAAGGTATAGGCGTTGGCCAATGGTTTATTCAGCTGGAATATTGCCGGGACGCTGAACCGGCCTCATGGACATTGGAGGCTTGTGATGCGTCGGGTCGTCTCGCTTTACCTTCCGACATGGCCCATCGACCGCTTGCGGAAAGCCGGCCAACACGTGCTTCCGCATAACCTGCCGGTTGTTACGACGGTGCGTGAAGGAACGAGGCGGCTTGTAGCGGCTGTCGATGTGAAAGCCAAAGCCTATGGGGTGCGTCCCGGGCTGACAGTAGCGCATGCGAAAATTCTGGCGCCGGATTTGCAAGTGATCGAGAGCGATCAAAAAGCTGATGAAGAGGGCTTGCGCGACATCGCTCTCGCCTGTCTGAAAAATTACACGCCCATCGCTGCGCCTAATCCGCCCGACGGTATCTGGCTGGATATCACGGGCTGTGCGCATTTGGCGGGCAGTGAGGCCGCCTTATTGCAAAGGATTGTCCAGGCACTGCATCAGCAGGAGATCCGTGTAAGGGGAGCCATCGCCGACACTTTCGGCGCGGCCCATGCCTGCGCTCGTTATGGCGAGACGCCATTTTCCATTGTCGCCTCTGGGGCGCATCGCGAGGCTTTGCAATCTCTGCCGTTAGCGGCCTTACGGCTGTCGGCCAAAGTGCTTTTCGGTCTGGACAAGCTCGGCTTTGAAATCATTGGGCAGCTCTATGAAACTCCGCGCCCGCCTTTGGCGAGGCGCTTCGGAATCGAATTGATGGAAAGGCTGGATCAGGCTTTAGGTCAGCAGCCAGAACCGATAGAGCCTCTGGAGTTGCCCGAAATTCCGCAGGTCAGGACAATGTTTGCCGAACCGGTGAATAATCCGGATTTTCTCAAAAGTGCCATAGAGCAACTGGTCATTGAACTGTGCAAAAAACTGAGCGAGCAGGGCAAGGGTATGCGCCAGGTCGATTGCCTTGTGTTACGTGTCGACAACCAGTGGCAAGGAATGCGCATTGGGGCATCTCGGGCCTCGTGCGCGCCAAAGCATATCTATCGATTGCTGAATGAGTCGTTCGACAAAATCAACGCAGGATTTGGCGTCGAGATGGTCACGCTTCGGGCTTCTTTGACCGAGCCACTTTCCGGCGAACAGCTCGCAGCTACCTTCGGTGCCCGGCCTCAAGAGGATTTGACCGGTCTCATCGATGTGCTGCGCAACCGGATCGGCGCTCCCCACATATACAAATATCAGCCGGTCGAGAGTGACGTGCCTGAGCGTTCCTTACGAAAAATCTCGCCCCAAGCTGAGATAAAGACAACATCTTGGCCCGAGCGCTTGCCGCGTCCCTGCCGGTTGCTGACTCCGCCCGAAGAGGTGCAGGCGATGGCTCTGCTGCCCGATTATCCCCCGCTGCATTTCACCTGGCGCGACAAGCGCTATCACATCCGACGCGCTGATGGGCCGGAACGGATTTTTGGCGAATGGTGGCGGCGGCCGGCTGAATTGCTCGCCGTCCGCGATTATTTTCGGGTCGAGGACGAAAGCGGCGGACGTTACTGGCTGTTTCGTTCCGGTGATGGCACCGATCCGCGTACGGGAAGCCATAAATGGTTCCTGCATGGGGTGTTCGGATGAGTTACGCCGAATTGCAAGTGACAACGAATTTTTCTTTCTTGCGGGGCGCCTCTTATCCGGATGAGCTGTTCGCCCAGGCCGCGCAGTTAGGCATCAAAGCGCTTGGCATCACCGACCGGCATTCGCTCGCCGGCATCGTACAGGCGCATGCGGCGGCACGCGAAAGCGGCGTTCGTCTTGTGGTCGGGGCTTGTCTGCCATTGACGGATGGCACCGAGCTTTTGCTTTATCCGACCGACAGGGCCGCTTATTCCCGCCTATGCCGTCTTTTGACCATCGGCAAAGCCAAGGCCGGCAAAGGTGGGTGCCGGCTGGATTGGGAGCAGGTCTGCACTTATGGCGAAGGCCTGTTGGCGGTACTTGTACCCGATCGGCCGGAGGATAGCCTCGAATTTCGTTTGCGGCGGTTGAGAGCATCTTTTGGCGACCGTGCCTATATGGCTTTGACGCTGCGCCGCAGACCTGATGATGCTTTGCGCCTGCACCAACTCACTGGCCTGGCTTTTCGATCGGGGGTGGCACCGGTTGTTACCAATGATGTGCTGTTCCATAGCCCGGACCGCCGCTTGTTACAGGATGTCGTCACTTGCATTCGCGAGAAGTGCACGATTGACGATGCGGGTTTCAAACGCGAACGCTACGCCGACCGGCATCTGAAATCACCCAAGGAAATGGAAAGGCTGTTGTCTTCTTATCCTGAAGCCCTGCGGCGAACCCTGGAAATCGTGGAGCGTTGCCGCTTTACGCTTGATGAGTTGCAATACC
The DNA here is from genome assembly GCA_030775365.1 of Pseudomonadota bacterium. Lineage (GTDB taxonomy): Bacteria > Pseudomonadota > Alphaproteobacteria > UBA9219 > UBA9219 > JALYJG01. The sequence goes on along the minus strand of JALYJG010000079.1, from coordinate 1,393 downwards.
AGTATCCCGAGGAAGTCGGGGGTAGCGGGCTTACGGCACAACAATCCCTTGAGCAAAAAACCTGGCAGGGGGCGGCCGAATGTTATCCGCAAGGACTGTCGGATAAAGTATCGGCCCAGCTTCGGCACGAATTGCATCTGATAGAAAAGCTCAATTATGCACCTTATTTTCTGACCGTTCATAACATTGTGCATTTCGCCAAGTCGTCCGGCATTCTTTGTCAGGGGCGGGGCTCGGCTGCAAATTCCGCCGTCTGCTATGTGCTCGGCATTACGGCTGTTGATCCTGAACGCAACAATTTACTCTTCGAGCGTTTTGTGAGCCAAGAACGGAATGAGCCGCCGGATATTGACGTGGATTTTGAGCATGAGCGGCGCGAAGAAGTCATTCAATGGATTTATGAAACTTATGGTCGGCACCACGCGGCCCTTACGGCGACCGTCATTCGCTACCGGACGAAAGCGGCGCTGCGGGATGTGGGCAAGGTCATGGGGCTTAACGAAGACGTGCTGAAGCTCATGAGCGGCCTCGTCTGGCCCTGGGGCCGAGAACAGCTCGAAGAAAGCCAATTAAAGGGGCTCAACCTTAATCTCCAGGATAGGCGGTTACGACTGACCCTGCACCTCGCCCATGAATTAGCGGGTTTCCCTCGCCATCTGTCGCAACATCCCGGCGGGTTCGTTCTCACCCGCGACCGCCTGGATGATCTTGTACCAATAGAGCCGGCCGCCATGGCTGATCGCCAGATTATCGAATGGGACAAGGACGATATCGACACCTTGCGATTTATGAAGGTGGATGTTCTCGGCCTTGGCATGCTGGGTTGCCTGCGACGCGCTTTCGACCTTCTGCGGCATGAGAAGAATATCGATCTGCATTTAGCGAATGTGCCCGCGGAAGATCCAATCGTCTACGACATGATCGGCAAGGCCGATACCATAGGCGTGTTCCAGATTGAGAGCCGGGCGCAGATGTCGATGCTCCCGCGATTGAAGCCGCGCACATTTTACGATCTCGTCATCGAGATTTCGCTTGTCCGGCCCGGCCCCATTCAGGGCGATATGGTGCATCCTTATTTGCGGCGACGAATGGGACTGGAACAGCCGCATTACCCTTCAAAAGCGCTCGAGGAAGTCTTGAGCAAAACGCTTGGCGTGCCGTTGTTTCAGGAGCAGGCGATGAGCATCGCCATCAAATGTGCGGGTTTCACCCCTTCGGAGGCCGATCAATTGCGCCGGGCGATGGCGACCTTTAAGAGCACGGGCGGCGTCAGCCATTTTAGGGAAAAATTCATTGCCGGCATGTCGGCGCGCGGCTATGAGCTCGATTTCGTGCAACGTTGCTTCCGGCAGATCGAAGGTTTTGGTTCTTATGGGTTTCCGGAGAGTCACGC
>JALYJG010000078.1 GCA_030775365.1 Pseudomonadota bacterium | reverse complement strand
GGTATCAACCCTCCGCGTTCATGAGGCAGATCAATGCCAAGCTTTTGTCCCATGCCGAAGCGGCGTGCCATCGTCTGGATACGATCGATGCCGATGCGATGTCCAAGGTCGTAGAAATAAGTGTCGCAGGAGCCAGCGACGGCCTGATGCAAATTGACATGCCCGTGGCCGCCGTGTTTCCAGCAGTGAAAGCGATAGTCGCCGAGATCGAAAAAGCCCGGACAATAAGTTTTTGCTTCCGGATTGAGCATATCAGCCTCAAGGCCCGCCATGGCTATAACCGGCTTGATCGTCGACCCCGGCGAGTAAACCCCCGAAATCACCTTGTTGAGCAACGGGGAATGCTCGTCTTGATTGAGACGGTCCCAGTCGTCCTGGGCAATCCCATAGGTAAAGAGATTGGGGTCAAAACCCGGTTGGGAAACGAGTGTGAGCACACCACCTGTATGCACATCGAGTACCACGGCGGCCGCTCCAAGCTCGCGCGCAAGCCGTTGTTGCGTGAACTGCTGCAGGGCCATGTCGATCGTCAGGCGGATGTCCCGGCCGGGTTTGGGGTCATTATGCGCGAGCTCACGAACGACACGGCCACGCGCGTTGACTTCCATCTGGACGTTGCCGGCCTCGCCGCGCAGCTCCAGGTCATATTGTTTTTCGATGCCGTTCTTACCGATGCGAAAACCAGGGATGGCCAGGACGCTGGCTTGGCTGTCATCGTCCTCGTCTTCGTCGGCCTTGATCTCATTCTCCGAGACCGTGCCTACATAGCCGAGGACATGGGAGGTCGCATCGCTATAGGGATAGGAGCGAACTTCGCCCGTATCGATGTCGGTGCCCGGCAAGTCGAGTGTATGAAGCGAGATCTGAGCGACCTGATCCCAGGTCAAATTGTCCTTCACGAGCACGGCATTGAAATTGGCCGTGTTCTGCATATCGCGCATGATGCGCTTGCGGTCGATGTCGGTGATTTGTACATAGGCGCCCAATTGGGTGAGGAGGGCATCGGCGTCCTCGACCTGTTCGGGCAGTAGGACGACGCGATAATTTTGCTGGTTGACCGCAAGGGGGAGGCCATTGCGGTCTATGATCTGTCCGCGCTGCGGCGCCAGCAGGCGTAGGTTGATCCGGTTCTCTTCGGCAAGCGTACGGTATTTTTCGCCCTCGATCACGGCCAGGTAATAAAGCCGACCTGCCAGCATCGAAAACAGGCCGACCTGCATGCCGCCAACGAGAATAGCGCGGCGCGTAAACAGACGTGATCGTTCGCTGTCCCCAGCCATGGTTCAGGCCGCAGTCATGGGGTGTGGATAGGGGCGTGCGGTTCGCAAACGAATAAGGTTTGGTTTAGACATCGTCAGTCAGGCGTACCGGCAGGAGGAGGGGGATGGTTCTGAAAAAGCTTTATGCGTGGTCCGATGTCGATGGGCAAGATAACGTAAACCTGAAAGTAATTGCCAGTAATTGGTTGTGTTATCAAGGCGTTAGACAAGGGGTGGGGAATCTGTTAAGATAACGGCAGAGATTAAAAGAAGGATTGTTCGCATGGCAAATACTTTGAACGATTATAATGGCTACCGCAATAATCATGGCGCGATTATGAAAAGCGCAAGTGCTTATTCGAACAGTCCGGATTTATCGACTCTGCACGGCCGTGCTCCCAACAATCCATCGAATCGGGCTTCGCTAAAAGCGCCGATCCCGGCCGCCCGCAACCCGGATGATGTCGTTGCGTCTCTTAAACGCGACCTTGCTGGCGCCAAAACAGGTAAGGATAAAGCCAAAGTTCTGTTGTCGGCGCTCGGAGAAGCCAAGAACAATCCGGCACTTACCCAGAAGCTTGTGACGACTGGTCTCAAGGAGACGCATGGGTCCGACCGAGCCGAACTTATGGTTGCGATGATCACGAAAGAACCATTGATGGCCAACAAGCTTGCGGAAATGGACCCCAAGCTCACCTCACTGGAAGGTGCCGATTTGCGGGGGGTTGGTAAGGGCGTGGCTCTTTTGCCCTTTAACGCGATGAACGTCCGGGGTTCGACCCTGCCGGACAATCTCGATCTGCGCAGCAACGCTTACGTGAACAACTATAATTTCGACGGAGTCATCGCGCCCGGCATAATCCTACCGGGCCACGCTCATGGCTCGGCGCAGAATGCGCAAATGCATCAGAACACGGCGAATGCAGCAACGGCGATATTGCAAGAGTCGGGCGCGGATACAGGAGCGTTTCAAATCGTACGCCCTTGGGATTTCGTGGCGACGCGTTCGGGCACCCAAAAACTCGATCACCTGGTTCAGGCCACCAACACGCAAAAAATCGGGCTCGATGGGTCGACGGTTGCCGAGGTGCCGAAAGCCAAAGGGACGACGCCAAAATGGGCGATGCTCGGCATCTCGGATACGCCCGCACCTCCGGCTTAATCAGGCGAGTAAATAACTCAACACAGCGTTCAATCGCTGCAAGCCTGCGGGCGTAGCTCGCAGGGCCTCCGGCCTATATTCGAGATAACCCTCGTCTGCGAGCCGTCTTATCCTTTGCTGCGGGATGAAGGCATCGAGACCCATGCCGAACCTCTCATGCCAGGTCATCGAGGCGATCCCGCTCGACAACCGCAGCCCCATCAACAAGGCTTCGCGCTGGGCTGTCAGGGTGTCAAGAACGAGACAATCCCGCCGGCCGTGCTTGTGCATGCCGACTTCACGCAGCCAGACATCCGGCGCCCGGTGGTTGTCGGCCGCAAGGCGGTCGCCGTTCAAAACGTAACGCCCATGCGCTCCCGGACCAATTCCGATGTAGTCCTCGTACCGCCAATAAGTCAGATTATGCCGGCTTTCGTCGCCGGGGCGGGCATGGTTGGAGATTTCATAGGCCGGCATTCCGGCTTCTCGCAGGATAATTTGCGTTTGCTCAAACATCGTTGCCGACAGATCGTCGGGAGCGGTCAGTTTTACGCCGCGCCCGGCCTGGGTGTGGAAGGCCGTGTTGGGTTCAATGGTCAGTTGATAGAGCGAGATATGGCCCTTTGTGAGCGTCAACGCTTCCCGCAGCTCCCGTTCCCAAAGGTCCGGCGTTTGATCTTTTCGAGCGTAGATAAGATCGAAGGAGAAGCGCGGAAAATAGCGTTCCGCGAGTTCGATGGCCCGGCGCGCCTGGTCCGAATTATGGGCACGGCCTAGAAATGCCAACGCCTGGTTGTCGAGCGATTGAACGCCCAGCGACAACCGGCCCACCCCTGCCTTCCGAAATCCGGCAAATTTTTCGGCCTCGACCGAGGTGGGGTTCGCCTCAAGTGTAATTTCAAGGTCCGGCCCCAGCGGCCATAGGCGCGCGATTTCGTCGATGATGACTTGCACGGTTCTTGGTTCCATCAAAGACGGCGTGCCGCCGCCGAAGAAGACCGATGTTATAACGCGCGCGGGCAGAATGTCCGCATAGTGAGCCAGTTCTTCCCGATAAGAAGCCCGCCACTGCTCGTGGTCCACGGCCGCGGCCACATGGGAATTGAAATCACAGTAGGGGCATTTCGACTGGCAAAACGGCCAATGTACGTAGATGGCCAAATTTTTCTGCATCGTCAGTCCCGCAACGCAGCAAGCAGCTCTTTGACGGCGAGGCCCCGGTGGCTGAGCGCATTCTTTTCGTCGTGCGATAATTCGGCAAAAGTCCGGCTTTGCCCCTCGGGGACAAACATCGGGTCATAACCATGTCCGTTCGTGCCGCGCCCTGGCCAAACCAACGTGCCGTCCGCGCGGCCTTCGAAAATCTCGGTGTGCTGGTCAGGCCATACCAAGGCCAGCACACATATGAAGTAGGCCGACCGGTCGGCCGCTGTCCCGAGCTCATTCTGCACGCGCTGCATCGCTGCCGAAAAATCCTTGTGCGGCCCGCCCCACCGCGCCGATAAAATGCCCGGCTTGCCGCCGAGTGCGTTGACGCATAAGCCGCTATCATCAGCAAGCGCAGGGCTGCCGGATTGCGCCGCCGCGGCGCGGGCCTTCAAAACTGCATTCTCGACAAAGGTCGTTCCCGTCTCTTCGGGCTCCGGCAGATTTAAATCGCCCGCCGAGACAATGTTGCTGACATAGGGCGTGAGCAGATCACGAACTTCCTCGAGCTTCCCCTTGTTGTGCGTCGCGATGATCAACCTTTCTTTGTCGAGACGGCGCATCACACGCGCTCCAAAGCTTGTTTTTGCAGCACCGTGAGCTCGGCGATGCCCTTACGGGCCAGCTGCAACAAAGATTGGAACTGGTCTTCAGAAAAGGGCGCATGCTCGGCCGTGCCCTGGATTTCCACGATGCCGCTTGAACCCGTCAAAACGAAATTCGCATCCGCCTGGGCGTTGGAATCTTCGGCGTAATCGAGGTCGAGTACGGGTGTGCCCTTGTAAAGGCCGCAGGAAATAGCGGCGACGGAATCATTGAGAGGGTTAACCGTAACCTTCCCACTCTTCATCAGAAAACGGCAGGCGAGCCCGAGCGCCACGTAGCCGCCTGTGATGGAGGCGGTGCGAGTTCCGCCGTCGGCCTGCAAAACATCGCAATCGATCTTGATCTGAATCTCACCGAGCGCCTGGCGGTTGACGACCGAACGGAGCGCGCGGCCGATCAGCCGCTGAATTTCCTGCGTGCGTCCGGACTGTTTTCCCTTCGCCGCCTCGCGATCGGTGCGTTCATGGGTGGCGCGGGGAAGCATTCCATATTCGGCCGTAACCCAGCCAAGCCCGGTGCCGCGCAGGAAGGAGGGAACTTTTTCATCGATACTCGCCGTGCAGAGTACATGGGTGTCGCCGCATTTGACGAGGCATGAGCCTTCCGCATATTTTGCAGCACCTGGTTCAAATGAGAAGCTGCGCAACTGGTCAGGGGCGCGGTGAGAGGGACGCATGATAAATCCTCGGCTGGGGTTTCAGGCCCTTCGAGTATCAGGTCTCGACGCGAGTGCCAATTGGCTTTTGATACCAGGGACATATTTTCACTGTTTTTGAGCCTGCTTTTCGGGTATTATAGGATCTATTTTCAACGGAACCTTACCAACGATGACGCAAACCACGGCCGATGCACCTTCGCAGACCATTTACCGTCGGGCGTGTGCCTTCGCGCTGGTTGCCGCGGCCTTGCTCGCTTATATGGTAATACCCGACAGCCGCATGTACTGGCCTTACATGGCGAGCGCCTATTTTATTGGCATTTTCGTCTATCTGCGCGAACTCACCAAATTACCGCCGGGCGAGAAGCTCAGTCTTTGGGGTTTTTTGTTTCCAAAAGAGGTCTGGCTGCATCCATCCACATTCCATGACGGGGTTATCGCGCTGTTGAACTTTGCGCTGATCGCCTGGGTCTTTGACTATGCCGCTGTCAATCCTGAGATCTTTCAGTCTTTGATGCAGTCCGTCCTGCATCATCTGCCGCTCGATGTCGCTCCGGCCGCGGGCAAACCGGTCGGATGGGCGGCCGTGGTCCTTTATACAGTGGCCTCATTGTTGCTCTCGGAATTATTTTACTATATCAGCCATCGCCTGACGCATACGATCCCTGCTTTGTGGGAGTTTCATAAAGTGCATCACTCGGCGGAGGTGATGACGCCGCTCACGGTCTACCGTATGCATCCGCTCGATATGTGGTTTAACATGCTGTGCCGCAATATAGGCCTCGGCCTGGCCGCGGGGGTGTTTCTGTTTTTTTACCCTGATATCAAGGGTGTGATCACGGTGGCCGGCGTCAATATCGGCATATTCGTCACGAATGTCGTCGGCGCTAATTTGCGGCACACGCATATATGGATGCGCTTTGGGCGCATTATCGAACATATCGTCGTGAGTCCAGCCCAGCACCAGATCCATCACAGCGCCGCTAAGAAGCATTTTGACAAAAACTTCGGTTCTTTTTTGAGCATCTGGGACTGGGTCTTCGGATCCTTGTATATTCCGGCCGATGATGAACGGGTGACGCGTTTTGGCCTTGGCAGTGCTAAGATGAGCGGGCCATACCAGTCGATCCGTGGCCTATGCTTGGCCCCATTCAAGCAGTTCGCCAAATGGACCGGCTGACCCTCGGCTTTTAGGTTCCGGACATCGCCTTCGTATGTTGTTTAACTCCCTCAGTTTTCTCTTCTTGTTCCTGCCAATCACAGGCCTCGCTTTCTGTTGGGTTGGAAAAAAAAGACTGACCGTCTTGTGTTTGGCCTCCCTGGTCTTTTATGCCGTGGGTCGCCCGGCCAACCTCTTGCTGTTGTTGCCGTCGATCGGCGCCAACTATTTGTTGGGTCAGTCTCTTCTCAAAAAACCCCGTAAGGTGCTGCTCGTGGCCGGTGTTGCCGGCAATATCCTCCTTATCGCCTATTTCAAATATCTCGGCTTCCTCGTCGCGAACTTGGATAGCCTCACGGGCAGTGCCTATGCGATCCCCGACATCGTTCTGCCGCTCGGGATTTCCTTTTTTACGCTGCACCAGATCTGTTACTTGATCGACTCTTATCATGGCAAAACGAAGCCGACGCCGCTTAGTCATTACGTCCTCTATGTCACGTTTTTCCCGCAGTTGATCGCGGGCCCCATCGTCCGCTTTACCGAGGTCATGGATCAATACGACGATCCGCGGTTTGGCCGCTTCGACGCGACGCGGCTCGCTCAAGGGATGTTGTTACTGTGCATCGGCCTAGCAAAGAAAGTTCTCCTGGCCGATTATTTTGCGACTGTCGCCAGCCCCGTTTTCGCCGCCGCGCAGGATGGGCTGGGCCTCAATGGTCTGCAGGCATGGATGGCCAGCATTTCCTATAGTTTCCAGATTTATTTCGATTTCTCTGCCTATTCGGATATGGCGCTGGGGCTTGGCCTTTTCTTTGGCATTCAGCTGCCCGTGAATTTCAACTCGCCCTATCAGGCCACTTCCATCATCGACTTCTGGCGACGCTGGCATATGACGTTGTCGCGTTTTCTGCGGGACTATTTGTACATTCCTCTTGGCGGTAGCCGCCTTGGCGAAGGCCGCCGTTACCTGAACCTGATGATCGTGATGTTGATCGGCGGATTGTGGCACGGCGCGGCTTGGACCTTCGTCATATGGGGCGGGCTGCACGGTTTTTATCTGCTTATGAACCACGCCTGGCACCGGCTGGTACCGCCCCGGCCCGACGGCGGTGCATTCCGAACCCCGGCGACGATCTTCACCTTCCTGCTCGTAACCGTGGCTTGGGTGTTTTTTCGGGCCCCAACTGTGTTCGCCGCCGCGACGATGTTGCGAACGATGTTTGGCGTGAGCTCAGGACCGTCCGCGCCTTTGGTCATGGATTGGTCGGCGTGGATGATGGCGTTTTTGGGTGGCTACGTTATTTGGGGTTTGCCAAACAGTCTGAATATCGCCGCGCGCTTTCGTGGCCTCGGCGCCGAAGACCGTCTAAAGTGGCGAGCCGCGAGTGTCGCATTCGGCGCGATCGCCGGATTGGCGATTTTTTTAATCTTCACCGGAACTAAGAGCGAGTTTATCTATTTTCAGTTCTGAACAATCAAGATGCCTGTTGGCTTTGATGCTTGGTACGGCCTTGACGCTCCTTTTGTGCGCCACCGCTTCTGAGGTCTTTCTGCGTACGCGCATTTTGCCGGGCGACCCTTTCTGGAAACATGTGGATCTTTTTTACGCTGCACCCGCCACCGACGCGGCTTTCGGGGATTCTCAGATGGCACGGGGCTTCACGGGTTTTAAGACATTCGTTAATCTAGCCTATCCGGCGGACTCCGTTTCGCAGATGAGCGTGGCGGCCAAGGCCTTCTATGCCCACAAAAATCCTGGTCGCGTCGTTTTCGAAGCGGGGCCGCAGATGTTGGCGGGCGCCGGGCTCGAAGAGTTTCCCCGCGACTACGAACAGATATTTGCGGAAGGCCATAAGCGCTACGCTCCCTTGGGCCTTTATATCCTTGACGGTTACTACCGTTCACGCATCGTCGAATATTTCCGGCTCAAAGTTTTTCCCGAAGAGGACGTGAACCGCCGAACCGTATTGCTGCCGACAGGGGGGCTCATGAATGACGCCAGCATGGCGGCAATGTTGACTCCGGCCGATGCCAAGCGGGAAGACCTCTTGGTCCAAAAACGGGTGCGGGCGCATGCTCCCCCCATTGGCTTTGAGCAGTCCGAAGACGCTAGAGTTTATCAAGACACGATCGCCTGGCTCGTGGCGCGTGGCGCCAGTGTCTGCATTGTCACCATGCCCGTGGCGCCCATCTACCGGGCGACGCTAAAGCAGATTGGGTATGAGGCCCGCTTTGCCGCGGCGCTGGCTTTTTATGAGGATTTGGCCCGCAAACGGGGTGTGACATACGTCTCTTATTGGGATCAGATCTCGGATACGAATTTATTTATCAATGCCGATCATCTGAACAGCAAGGGCGCCCGCGTTGTCACCGCACGCATGATGAGGGATTGCTTCGGCGGCGCGCCCGGGACCGACTAAAGGAATGACGTTGACCGGATCGTGGTCGGCATGGTGGGGT
>JALYJG010000077.1 GCA_030775365.1 Pseudomonadota bacterium | reverse complement strand
GTTCTGGTTCGGCGCATACGGGATCGGCGCTATTTCGGATTTAGCTGGCGCCGGAACAATCACATCGGAACCCGGAGTGGCTGGCGCCGGTGAAGCACCGACAGGCGGAGTCTGGGAGGGCGCAACAAGTGGGGCCGAAATCGGCGCAGGCGCCGGCTGGACAGGTGATGGCTGCGACGAAGGCGCAAGCGGCACGGCCTGCGATTTCCCTGGCAACTTCACTTCACCCGTCGGTACGGGCTCCTCAGGCGCGAAAACTTGCGAGGTGTCGTCGATCGGCGAACCCATCGGCATGATCTTCGTCGCCGCAGGTTTTGCGCGCCCGGACCTTCTCTTGGCTTTTCGCGCCTTGGTGGATTTATGTCCGAGAGCTTTCCCGGCAATCTCGATGCTCTTGCCCTCGTAGCGAGCCTCGAAGCTTGTGCAGCCCATGATACCCTGAAAGAATCCACTAAAGGACCGGCGCGAAGGATCGAAGCTGCCTATAATGATCGTTTTATAGTAACCGTTCGGGTGCTCGATCCATTTGCCCGGATTGATCAAAATGCGCTTCGATTCCTTGTCGTACTGCCCGTAAACAGCGTAGCTGCCCTTGGATGCGTAGGCATTCTTGGGCGTGGGATAGAAACGGAATACACCTTCGAAGTCTTCACCTTTAAAGGGATTGATATGCAGCGTGCCGCCGGTGTAGCCGCGGAGACATGTAAAGTCGCCGACCCAATCCCCGACTGGCGAAAAAGGTGCATCGGGCGGGAGCTTGCTGTTTCGCCCATGGCCGATCACGGTGGGTGCTGGCGTCTCAAGCTTCGATTGCAGAACGTCCTGCGGCGGCGGCAGCTGCGTGGCTGCGGCGCCATAAGCCGCGGCCATGCGCCCGGTTAATGGCGGCGAGCTTTCGCACAACACCATCACGAGACCTATCTCGCCGGCCGACCACATAAAGAGAAAATGCTTGGTCGGGCGATCGGCCGTGAACAACGTGATGTCATGTGAGATCGAACTTGGTGCTTGGGCTTCGACGGCATAGCCGAGAGCGCGCAGCCGATCGACCGTGTTGCTGAAAATCAAATTGACGCGCTGTTGTTCGGATTGCCCCAAACGCCAGCCATACGATTCCATACGGCCGCAGCTGCGCCCGATTTGGCTGCTTGCCGTCAACATCGCCATCTGGAAATTGCGCTGCACGGGTAACAGCAATGGACGATCATCAAAGGAAAACCCGGCCAGCGGCGAACCCGCAGCCAACGGCAAGTCATTGGCGCGCGCCGGCGTCACCATTGCGCCAACCCACAGAAACGTCAAAGCAAGCAGGCCGAGTACGAACGGGCGGGCGAAACGGAACAGCGTAATAGTTTTTTTGCCGCGCATGGGGCGCCTTTGCGAATCGACGGAATCCTGAAGCCCCCGACTATGCCGTCCTGCCCGTTTTTGCGCAAGCTTGTCCATTATCGGAAACCACCCGGTCCGTCGTTGCGGTTAACCATCGAACCCTTCCCGCTCGGCGATGAAATAGATGGGGCGAGCCTTTACTTCGGTGAAGACGCGTGCCAGGTATTCGCCGATGATACCGAGACTAAGTAGCTGCAAGCCGCCGAGAAGCAAGATCGCGACCATCATCGAGGCATAGCCGGGCAAGTCGACGCCGAAAATAAGCGTGCTGAAGGTAAGATAGAGGCCGTAACCCAGCGCTCCCAGCGAGACGATGGCACCCGACCAGGTCCAAACCCGCAGCGGCAGAGTGCTGAACGAGGAAAGCCCGTCAAAGGCGAAGCGCAGCAGCTTGAAAAAATTCCAATGCGTGACACCGGCGGTGCGCGGCGCAACGTTGAAGGGCACCGTCGCATGAGAAAATCCGACCCAGGCAACAAGCCCTTTCATAAAGCGGTTGCGTTCGGGCAACGTGTTCACGGCATCGATGACCTTGCGGTCCAACAGGCAGAAATCGCCGGCACCATCGGGAATACGTATATCGGCGATTTTGCGAAAAACCGCGTAAAATGCGCGCGAGAAGATTCGGCGGAGCTTGCTATCAGTATCCCGGTTGCTACGCACCGCGTAAACCATCTGTATGCCTTCCCGCCATTTCTTGACAAGGTCGGGTATGACCTCAGGCGGATGCTGCAAATCACTGTCCATCGTCAGCGCAACCTTGCCGCGCGCCAAGCCTAAACCGCAGGTTAATGCGGCTTCTTTACCGAAGTTACGTGCCATGCGCACGATGCGGATGCGATGGTCAAAGCCGCGCTCATGCTGCAAATTCTGAAATGTGGTATCGCTGCTACCGTCATCGATGCACAGAATTTCATAGTCCATGCCCAGTTTTCCAAGAACAGGAAACAGCCTCTGAAACAGTTTATGGACAACGCTGGCTTCGTTGTGAAAAGGGAGAATGATCGATAGATCAGGCATCAGGGCGTTTCGTTAAGATTTAAACCAGCGCGGCATGCATAACACATAGCGTCGCGCAAATTATAAATCCCGATTCCTGACTTATGTCAAAAGCCTTCGCGTTCCTTGCGTTTGCGCTCGACCTTGCGTTGACGACGGACGGATTCGGCTTTCTCGCGGGCTTTCCTTTCGGAAGGCTTCTCGTAATTGCGGCGTAACTTCATTTCACGGAAAATGCCCTCGCGCTGCATTTTTTTCTTGAGCGCACGAAGAGCTTGGTCGACGTTATTGTCGCGAACGAGAACCTGCACGAATATCCCTCCTTGGGGAGCTAAAGCCGAAAGACCGCGAACACAAAGAAACCTGAACGCTGCGGCCTTTACGTTCACGGCAGGCTCCCTATAACACAATCAATGGTTTAGGTGAAAGCGTTTCTTTTACGGCTGCGAAATAAAGTTGATTGGCTAAATATATGATGTAGAAGGCATAAAATGAATCGCCGCTCTCACCCCCTTGTCAAAAATACCTCTATAGATGATCGTCGGCTCCTGATTCTGGAGGGCGTGCTCGCACAGGTCCCTTTTGACGGCTGGACGGACATCGCCCTGACGACCGGCGCGCGACAGGCGGGCCTCACTCAGGGCGAGCTGGACTTGCTCCTGCCGGGTGGGCTCGGGGATCTTGTCGCCCTCTTTGGCGCCATGATTGACACAAAGATGCAGGCAAGGATTGCAAAGACCCGAGGCTTTGACGGCCTGCGTGTGCGGGAGAAGATCGCCTTTGCGGTGCGCGCCAGACTGGAAATTATGCTGCCTTACCGGGAGGCCGTGCGCAGGCTTTGCACGTGGTACGCGTTGCCCTGGAACTGGTCGCTCGGCGCCGAACGCCTTGCGCAGACGGTCGACGTGATTTGGCGCGCGGCCGGCGATACGGCCACCGACTTCAATTTCTATACGAAGCGGGCTCTGCTGGCCGGCGTCCTTAAAACGACGGTCTTATTCTGGCTGGCCGACGAGTCGCCCGGTTGCGCCGCAAGCTGGGACTTTCTCGATAGGCGCATTGGAGAAGTGTTACGCCTCGGCCAGGCTATTGGTCGGGGGCGTGCCGGGCGCGACAAAGCCCGCGCATGACACCTCATTTTCCTCGTGCGGTCATATTTGACTGGGACAACACCCTCATCGACAGCTGGCCCTTGATCCTGAGATCGATGAACCGGACGCTGGCGGATTGCGGGCGTCCGACCTGGAGCTTAGATGAAGTTAAGGCGAGAAGCACCTATGCGGCGAAAGAGTATTTCCCGCACTTGTTTGGCAAAGCGTGGGAAGACGCTCTCGCGCGCTATTACACGCATTACGCCGCGGAGCGTTCCGCCGAGGCCCCAATTCCCCTGCCCGGCGCACGAGGCCTGCTGGACTGGCTGCAGACCAAATCCATTCCAGCCTTTGTCGTCAGCAACAAAAGGGGTGACTATCTGAGGCAGGAAGCCTCCAGCCTCGGCTGGGACAACCTCTTTGTGGCTTTGGTCGGCGCTAACGACACCGCAAAAAGCAAGCCGGCTCGTGACCCTGTCGATCTGGCCTTGAGCAAGGGTGGCCTCAAGGCCGGAATGCATGTTTGGTTTGTGGGTGATACGGAGGTGGACATGACTTGCGCGCATAATGCGGGCTGCACAGCGGTATGGCTGGGCTCAGAGGGCAGCGGGGAAAAGCCCGGCCGCCGTCCGTCTTTCGCAAGCTGTTCAGATCTGCAACACGCCCTTAGCGCACTTGCCTCGGCAACCGGCTGACGGGGACCTGCTTTATTTTGGCGCCGGTCCGATGCTTAAATTGAAGACCATCGCAATTCCCCAACGGTCATCGGGTTCGCAGTCGGCCCGCCACCGCGCCAACAGTGTCTTGTCGTTCGGATCGGCGCCCGCAGCTGCCAGTAGAGTGGCGTGGGGAATTTTCGTCAAAAGCATCGCAAGGGTATCCTCACAACGTCGCTTGTCTTGCGTAAAGATACCTTTGCGGACCGGCAACGCGTCCGGATCTTCCGCCCAACGGAACTCGTAGTCGCCTTGTTGCGCGACGTCCAAGATCTTGAAGGTAATGGCCAGCTTCTGCAACGTCCAAGGCGCATCACTCGTTGAACTCTTCGAGCAGGATATGGACATTGTGTGCGGCTGCGAGGATACGGCCGACTTCAACTCAAACGGCTTCTTCGCGATAGCGTTGCATTCGTTGACGTAAGCGCTTCCGTCAAATTCCGCCACGTGCTCTGTCTTATCCTGGACCACGTCCGGCACGACAACATAACAGGTGTTCCCCTCGTAGAGGGCCCCCCACACTGGAGAATCGAGCGGCACTTTTACCTGCTTGCCCTTCGCGCGCGCCCCGGGGGCGGCCTTCGCTATCTGGTCGAGCCGCGCAGCTACGGTCTCGAGAATTGCCTCCCTTGTCCGGAAGATGCCGAAATCCACCGAAATAGCCACGTCGCGCGGGTCGGCTCCGACACCGATCTTGCGGGACGGGTAATTAAGGTTGACCGCGTTGGTTACATCGCCATGGTCGTTAAAGAACAGAAGGTATTCGGTGCCATTTCCCGGACGAGCGGTGTCTTCCTGTCCAGGCGTCGCGGCCGGATTCCAGCGGCGGGAAAAACTGGCTTCTTGCGGCGGCTTGCCCTTGAGGGCCTGCCTTAATGTCGTTTGAATCGTCAGAGGGGACGCATCGTCGGCGGCCGTACTGTTCGTTACGACGGCTACGGAAATGCCCGGCCGGGTGTAAACCAGCCAGTCAAGACTTTCGCCGATCGTGTCGTCCGCCTTAGCGGCGTGAACGCACACCACCGATAAGACGAGGAGCACAACGACGAACAACCCCCTCATGCCACGCTCATTTCTTTCTAAACATGTCGAGACTGATGACCTCGCCGCGCTTCTCGTCTTTATCCTTGGGCGGCTTACCCTTGTCGTTCTTGCCTTTGGTTCCTGTGGGCTCTGGCGGTTCTTCCTCGCCGTCCTCGTCGTCTTGTCCAGACTGAAACTGAAGCGCGAAGTTGACCGAAGGGTCAGCGAAGGTTGTGATGGCCTCGAGCGGAATGACCAAATGCTCTTTCACATTGTTGAAGCTGAGTGTCGCACTGAAAACGTCGTCTTCGACTTTGAGCCCGAAGAACTGATACTGCAGAACGATAGTCATTTCATCCGGATACTGCTTTCGCAGGTAATCGGGGATTTCGACGCCAGGAAAGTTCGTCAGGAACGTGATGTAAAAGTGGTGATCGCCCGGCAACCCACTCTGCCCGACCGTGGCAAGCGTTTCACGAACGACGTGGCGAAGCGCCGCTTCGATCATCAAGTCATAACGGAGGAGATCTTCGGTCATGATGCTTAGATTAAGTTGCTTGTTCCTAACGATCAAATAGCAAGCCGTCGCCTTCGTGTACACTCCTTCGTTGGAGCGGCGCAAAAGAAAGGCAAGCCCTTTAGCTATATGCGATATTCAAGGCGCACGTTCCAGTTGTCGCTTTTTATATCGCAACGCACCTTGCTGCAGCGGCTAAGCTAGCACGGCACTTGCTATGCTGCGTGTGCAAACCCATTTGCTATTGTTGCCCTGCATACAGGCAAAATCCTAATCCCTCGTCAATGCTCCGACCGTAGAATCAGGGTGCAGTGGCTTCCATTGCGTTTTATGGGGAGGAATATTATGGGCAAGACCAATATGTTTACGCTGCTGACAGTCGTCGTCGTTCAGTTCGTACTCGGCTATCTTTGGTATACGCATCTGTTCAGTGACGTTGTAACAGTCGGCGGTCATAGCATCGATTTCCTCAAGCTCGACATCGTGTCGATCTTGCTGGTCATCTTCGGCAGCTATGGCCTCACCTATATCCTCGGTATGCTCCACAAACTTACCGGTACGAAGGATGTGGGTACCGGAATTAAGCTCGGCCTGACGGTAGGTACGTTTGCGATTGGTTTGCCGATCGTAATGATGCTCAACCTGATGGGATTCACCAAGATCGTGCTGCTGGTCGTGTTTACGCATGTCGTCATCATGACCATTTTGACCAATATTGTGGTCATTAAACTTAAGAAAGCCTAATTTTAAGCCTGTTGCAGGGCGGGGGCCCATCTGCCCCCGCTTTTCCGTGGACACATCAGAACAATTAATTGACGCGCCGCCACGCACCGCTATGATCGCGCTTTCCTGAGACGTCGCCTCAGTGGCGGAACTGGTAGACGCGGCAGACTCAAAATCTGTTGTTGGCAACAACGTGGGGGTTCGAGTCCCTCCTGAGGCACCATTAGGGAGTAGCAGATAATGGATGGTTTAGACGGCTTCATCTCGGTTTTGATGAGCTACTGGAGCGCCACCGAGGTTGCTGTCAACTTCGTCGTCTGTCTGAATATTTTCGGCGCCTTGATTCTCGGTCTTTTTGTGGGCTACGAGCGGTCCTATCGCGGCCGCGCCGCCGGGATGAGGACGTACGGCATGGTCTGCATGGCGTCCTGCGCCTTGACCGTGATCTCGGGCTATCCGGAACACTGGTTCGGGGGACACGCCTCACATATCGGTAACATCGATCCCGGCCGTATCATGCAGGGCATAACGACCGGCATTGGTTTTCTCGGCGCCGGCGTAATCATGCGGGACGGGTTCAATATCAGCGGGCTGACCACCGCGGCATCGATCTGGGCCGTCTCGGCGATTGGCGTGCTTGTCGGCATCGGTTTTTACAGCGCCGCCGTCAGCCTAGCGCTTATGGCCGGCCTCCTTATGCTCTGGGGCGGCAAGATCGAAAGCGTATTACCTGCACGTCACGCGCTGGCCGTGACGCTCCATTTTCATAAAGGGCAGACCCCGTCCGAGACCAACTTGCACCATATGTTTCTCGACCGCGGCTATGAGGTGGCGAGGGGATCTTTTGCGGTGGCCGGGCGTAGTGGCCAGCCGGAATGGCGGTTTGTCGTGGTTTCGCTTGGCAAAGGTCGCGGCGATTCCATCATCAATTTGAGCACGATCCTGTCGGGAACCGAAGGGCTTGAAAGCTTCCACCTCACCCATGCGCGCAACTAGCGCTATGAGCAACGAGGAGCTTGCCGCCATCATCAACGCAGCATGGGAGGACAGGGCCAACCTGTCGCCAGCTACCCGGCCGCCCTACCGCGGCGCGATCGAGGAGGCCTTAGCCGCCCTTGATCAGGGCCGATTGCGCGTAGCCGAAAAACGGGACGGCGTCTGGCATGTGCATGCGTGGTTGAAAAAAGCGGTATTACTCTCGTTCCGGCTGAAGGATTCTGCCGGCATCCCAGGCGGACCCGGGGACACCCTTTGGTGGGACAAGGTACCTTCCAAGTTTGCCGGCTGGGACACAGCCGCATTCCGCCAAGCCGGATTTCGCACCGTGCCGAATTGCACGGTCCGGTATTCGGCCTATATCGCCCCTGGCGTGGTCTTAATGCCCAGCTTCATCAATGTCGGCTCCCATATCGGCGCCGGCACAATGGTCGATATCTACGCCACAGTGGGCTCTTGTGCGCAAATCGGTCGCGATTGCCACCTGTCGGCGGATGTTATGATCGGTGGGGTCCTTGAGCCCCTGCAGGCAAATCCGGTTATCGTCGAGGATAATTGCTTTATCGGCGCCGGCTCGAGCCTGGCCGAAGGCGTGATCGTTGAAGAAGGCTCTGTCATTTCGATGGCCGTTGCCATCGGTGCCTCGACCAAGATTGTCGACCGTACAACCGGCGAGATTTTTCTCGGGCGCGTGCCCTCTTATTCGGTTGTTGTCGCGGGGGCACTACCCGGAAAAGCGCTGCCCAACGGCGAGCCGGGCCCGGCCTTAGCCTGCGCGGTCATTGTTAAACGCGTTGATGCCAAAACACGCAACAAGACCTCGGTCAACGAGCTCCTTAGGGACTAAAATGCGTATCGCTCTGCTGGCCGCAGTCGTCCTTATTTTGTGCCCCTTCTCGCTGCATGCGCAGCAAACCGCTACGCTTCAATCCTTTCTCTATTTACCGAGCGACGATTTCGATAAGACGACGCTTGAACTGTCCTATCAAGGGCCGGCCAAAGAAAAATTAGAATCAATTGAAGTTGCCATCGATAACCATACGCTCGCCAAAGACAGGCTCTCGGAAAC
>JALYJG010000076.1 GCA_030775365.1 Pseudomonadota bacterium | reverse complement strand
CTATATGCAGAAGGCCCTCCGTTCCAAGCCACGAAGCGAGCTCGTCCGCCGGTTGGCGCGTCATATACAAAACGAGGCCCATAATCGCGGCCGAGATAACTACCCTTGGCAGCTTCCGCCAGGTGGCGGGATCCAGTTTGGCGTAGCCGTGCTTATAAAGCATCGCCCATAATATGGTGGCATTGCAGCACATGGTGAGTGCGTAAGCGAGTGCAATCCCGAAATGCTGCCAGCGCTCACGCAGCACATAGGCCAGAACGGTATTGAGGGCGATGGAACATAGGCTCGATAAGACAGGCATACGCGTATTCTCATGGGCGAAGAAGCGTACCGTAAAGATGCGCACGAGCACGCTTGAGGGAATCGTGAGGGCGTAGCCCGAAATGATTTCCGCCGTGACCCTGGCATCCTTTGCATCGAACACACCATGTTCGAACAGAAGTTGGACGATAGGCACGGCTGCGATGATTAAAATCAGACAAGCCGGAAGGCACAAGATCAGTGCAATCTCGAGCGCCCGACTAAAGTAGTGGATCGTCGCGCTTTCTTCGCGAGCGGCAATATGACGGGTCAGGGCTGGCAATAGCGCTGTGGCTACGGCGCCGCCGATGACGCCGAGCGGCAACTGATTGAGCCGGTCGGCGTAATAAAGCCCGGCAATCACGCCGGAGGGCAGGCTTGAGGCCATAATCGTCGTGACAAGCAGGTTAAATTGGTCGGCGCCGGTCCCGAGGACGCCGGGCCCCACAAGCTTGAAGAATTGCTTGAGATCGGTCGTCAGCCGCGGCCGTGCAATGCGCAGTGAAAAGCCATGCCGGCGACATGAACCATAGAGCACCGCAAGCTGAATAATGCCGCCGGCCATCAGCGTCCAACATCCGACGATACCGGGGTCGAGACCAAAATATGCGGCCACCAGAAAGCCCGTAATCATAGTCGCGTTAAGAATGGCGGGGGCCGAGGCGCTCGGCCCGAAATGACCGCTGGCATTGAGCAAGCCGCCCTGGAGCGCTGTGACCGAGATCAGTATCAGATAGCCGAAAGTGATGTTCCCGTAAGTGGTGGCAAGGTGAAAGCGAACGGGGTCGCCAACAAAGCCCGGCGCCAATGTGGCAATGATGTGAGGCATAAACATCAGCGCCAGACCCACAAGCGGGAGCAGCGCAATAAGCAAAATCGTAAAAATATGATTCACGAAATCATACACGCTTTCGGGCATCTCCGACTGCCGCTTGCGCGTGTAGATCGGAACAAAGGCCGTATCCATGGCGCCTTCGGCGAAAATCGAGCGGAACGAATTGGGCAGCCGCTGCGCTACAACGAAGGCATCCGCAATTGGCCCGGCGCCCAGCAACGTCGCCATCAGCAGATCCCTCACAAAGCCGAGCAGCCGGGACAAAAGCGTGAATAAGCCCACGGTGGCAACAGATCGAAGAAAAGCCATGCCGCGAACCTGCTTGATTTTGACAGCAATCGCAAGGGTTTGTATGCTGAGGGGAACAGCCCTCCCGCACAACAGAATATAAGTCCATGCCAGAAACCCTTCCTGCCCTGCCTCCGGATCTGCGTCTTTACGCTATAGGCGATATCCACGGCTGCCTCGACCAACTCAAGGAGCTCGTCGGGAAAATCGATGAGGATGCCGCAGGCTATGGCGGCACAACCCGCAAGATTTTTCTCGGCGATTACATCGACAGAGGGCTTTACAGCAAGCAGACCATCGAGTTCGCCCTGGAGCTGGCAGAAAGGGAAAAAGCGCCCCCTATCTTTATCCTGGGCAACCACGAGCAGGTTATGCGCAGCCTCTTAAGAAGCCCAGATGCAAGGCTTTTACATAACTGGTTCAGCTTCGGCGGCCGGGAGACTTTGCTCAGCTATGGCATCACCCAGTCGGTTCTGGCCGGCCCGCCCACGGGCATATTTGATGCTATGGCCGAAAAAGTACCAGAGAAGCACAAGGCTTTTTTGGAGCAGCTGTCGCTTGCCGCCACTTTCGGTGACTACTTCTTCTGCCACGCGGGGGTCAGGCCGGGTGTGCCGCTGGACAGGCAGATCGAACAGGATCTCACCTGGATTCGCTATGAATTCTTGAACCACAAGGATTCCTTTGGCAAAGTCGTGGTGCACGGGCATACGATCTCGTACCAGGCGGAATTCCTGCCGAATCGCATAGGGATCGATACCGGTGCCTACGCGACCGGCTGCCTCACGGCGCTGGGGCTGGAGGGAAACAGACAATGGCTCGTGCAAACCGTATAAATTTGGCCCTTCCTGCCTTCTGGCTGCTCGCCCTCAGCGCCGCTTTCCTTCCGTTTGGCTTTGGCGGTAATCGACCGCTGCCGCTCGGCCTTGCCCAGGCCGGATTCGCGCTGAGCTCGCTTCTGATGGCGCTGAGCCGCCGGGCCTGGAGCGATGTGCGGTTTTTCAGCCGCTTACGCTGGGCGCTTGGTCTTTTCTGTGTTACAGCGGTCTGGGCGCTTTTCCAGGCGTCGTCCTATGCCCCCGGCACCTGGGTTCATCCTTTATGGGCCGAAACGGCCGCGGTGCTCAAAACCCCGCTGCGCGGCGCCATCGCCATATCCCCCGAGGACAGCATTAAAGGACTTACCGATCTTGTGACCTATGTTGCGGCGGGCTTCCTTGCCTATATTTTTGCACAGGATGTGAGGCGCGCCCGGCTTTTGCTCAAACTGTTCTGGTATTCCGGAGCCACTATGTGTCTGTACGGGCTTTTAGTTTATTTCGCGCATATGAACGCAATCCTTTGGTTTCCGAAATCCGCCTATCTTGAAGATTTGACCGCGACATTCGTCAATCACAACCATTTCGCCATCTATGCCGGAATGATTTTCGTGTGCGGCGGGGCGCTTCTTGGCAAGTCCTTTGAGCACGAGGTTCGGCGCAAAAAGGCCCACCAACGCGTTGAGGCGTTCCGGGAATGGTTTCCGCAAAAGGCGGTTCCTGAAGGTTTCCTGCTCGCGGCTGTCCTCACAAGCATTGTTCTCAGCCATTCCCGGGCCGGCCTCATTCTGACCATTCTTGGCTTTGGCAGTTATGTTTTTTTCTATCAGATTTATATGGGGGCGTGGAGCAGGGCGGTTGCGATCGGCGCCTCTGTTGTCGCAAGTGCCGCCCTCACTCTGTTTGCCGCCATGCACTTCTCCGATCGGTTTTCCGTCTTGTTCAGCGATTACTCCTCACTCGACCGCATGAACGTCTACAAGCTGGCCTGGCATGCCTTGCAAGATAATCCGTGGCTGGGGTACGGGCTTAACGGCTTTGAGCCCGTGTTCCGTCTCTACCAACAAAGCATGCTTATGGAGTTCAACCACGCCCATAGCGATGTCCTGGAGTCCCTCGTCGATCTAGGGGTTCCGGCGGCACTTCTTTTATGGGCCGGCATCGCACTTTTACTGAGCGGCCTTTGGCACGGTATCCGTAACCGTCGCCGTGACGGGTTCTTCCCGGCTCTCGGCCTTGCTGTCTCGGTCCTGGCACTTGGACACGCGCTCGTCGACTTCGATTTGCAGATACCTGGCGTAGCCACGACCTGGGCCGTGTTGGTGGGGACAGGGCTGGCACAAAGCTGGACACACTCGAACCGGCGCGAAGAGCTCGAAAACCTAGCCTAGTGCTGGAGTTTAGAAGCTTCTCGTTCCTGCCATTCGGCGTAGAGGGCCGGATCCGTTCGTTTCAAAGACTGCCCAACTTCGTTGTCGATATTGTTCTGCCGAGCCGTGCGCCACGTAGCGTCACGCTCCATGGAAAAGGCCTTTTGCCAAAGCACATCCTGATAGGCCTTTTGGTCAGCGCTTTCCACGTTTCGGAACCTCATCCACATATAGGCGCGCTCTGGCAGTTGAGGCGCTTCGTAGGGACTTGTGAAATCAGACATCCGGAGCGCGGCAAAGGCGGCTCGTTCATCATTCGACGTCTGGTAACGCAAATACGCGAGACGGGCCCAACCATAAGGCTCGGAGGGCTTTTTTGCCAGATCCCGCTCCTGCTGGCCCTGCAACTCTTGAAAGAGAGCCATTCTTGAATCGCCCGCGGGCAGGGTGGCGCTAAACGAAAGGATCGCGTCAATTTGTGCGTTATTTTTCGCTACAGGAGTCAGCGTTTTAAAAAGATTGAGAAACGAGAAGTAGCCTAACGCCACGCAAAAGCAAAATAAGGCGCCGCGGGCGGCCTTAGTTCGTGTAGTAGTTTTTGTATTGGCCATAATAATAGCTGTAATCGTCGTAGCCGTACTGTTTCTTATCCTGCAGATCGACCTGCGTCAGGACGATGCCGGCAACCTTGACGTTGAACTTGGCCAATTGCCGCAGTCCGTCGCCGATGACCTCGCGGGGCGTTGCCGACCACCGGGCGACATAAACCGTCGTATCGACCTTCTGACTAATAAGTGCTGCATCCGCCACGGCCATGATCGGCGGGGTGTCAATGATGACCATTTCGTATTTTTCACGGAGGGTCGCCAGCAGTTTTTCCATCTGATGGGAGTTCAGCAAGTCTTGCGGGTTCGAGGCCTTGGAACTCGCGATGATGACGTCAGCGCCGCTCACATCCTTCTGGATCGCGTCAGCCAATGGCGCGTCACCGGCGAGCACCATGGCCAGGTCCGGTTTCGTTTTATTCAGATTGAGAACGCTGTGGACGCGTGGCCTGCGCATGTCCGCGTCGATCAGCATGACCTTACGGCCTGATTTAGCCAAAAGCCGCGCAAGCGAAATCGAGAAGACGGTCTTGCCTTCGCCGGGGAAGGAACTCGTTACGACGACCGTTTTTGGCGGCCGGTCGACATTCGAAAAATGAATCGCTGCGCGGATCGAGCGAATTGATTCGGCGTAAATCGACAGCGGTTTCTTCAGAAGGTAGTCGACCGGCAGCTGACCTTCAGTCGTTTCTGCTAAAGGAACGATGCCGAGGCCGGGAACGCCGTAAAGCTTCTCGGCAGCGCTCAGCGAACGCAGTCCACGATCCAGATATTCGAGGAACACCATGAGCAAAAAGCCGAGAAGAAGACCCAAAGATGCGCCAAGGAACAAAAAGACGTAAACGTTGGGGAAGTAGGGTTTGATGGGGACTTCAGCGCGCGCGATGATGCGAGAGTCCGCAATCTGCAAATCCTGTTGCTCAGCCACCTGCTTGAAACGCGTCAGGAACCCTTCATAAAGACTACGCTCGGCCGCAGCCTCCCGTCCGAGTTGACGCAAGGTCACCATGGCCTGATTGCCGGTGCCTGTTTCAGCTTTAAGCCGGGTAAGTTCCTTTTCGAGGCTGGCCACCTTGCTGTTGGCGATATCATAATTGTTCTGGAGACCGGCGACGATCTTGTGGACCTCTTCACCGATCTTCTCATGGATGCTGCGCAACTCATTCCGCGCGTCGATCATTAGGGGATGCCGGTCCCCGTAACGCGTCGCGAGATCCGCCTCTTTCCGACGAACCTCGGCTTCCTGGGACTTAAGTTGCTGCACAAGCGGGGAGGCAATCACCATGGAGGACGATTCCATTTCCCCGTTGCCCAAACGCTTCACGCCGTTCAGGCTTGCTTCCGCCTGTGAACGCTCGGCCCTGGCTTGTAGCAATTGCTCGTCGATAGCGCTGAGCTGTTGTTGCGTGATCGTCTCGTCACCAACATCAACGAGGTTATGAGACGACTTGTAATCTTCGACAGCCCTTTCGGACAACGAGACCTTGCTACGCAACTCCTCAAGACGCTTTGACAACCAGACATTCGCCCGCTGGGTGGCGTCGTATTTCACCTCAAGCTGATCGACGAGATATTGATCGGCGAAGGAGTTGGCGATTTTCGCGGCAAGAGCCGGATCATGATCGGAGTAGCTGATCGTGATGCTGTAGGAACGTCCGTCATTCGTCACATCGAGCCCGTGGGCGAGGCGATGGGCAATGGCGGTGCGGTCATCGTCAAGCTGCCGCTCCTTGGCGTCCGTGCGGCTACTGGCAAATAGTCGGATAAACCATGCGGTACCTGTCAGACTTGGATTGAAAGCGCTGTCATTCATCAAATTGAGTTCATCAATGACCCGGTTTATAACGGCCCGAGACTGAATGACATCAATTTCGCTGCGGATGGCGGCGTTATCGGCAGGAATGTTCGACATGACCGACTGAAAACTGGTCAGATTAGTCTTGCGCGGATCGAGCATGATGACCGTATTGGTCGTGTACCGCGCCGGGATCACCATGGCCAGCATGAGCGCCAGAGCCATAGCGCCGAACGTGATCAGGCTAATGAATTTAATGTTACGGCGGACGAAGAGCCAAACCTCCCGCACATCCGTCATCATCATCAATTGATCTTGATTCATCAGAATCTACTTTCAGAACTTGGCGGGGAAATGCCGGGAGGGCAATGAGATCAGAAAAATCTTTCGGGTACCTTAACGACGTCGCCAGGATGGACTGCCGTACCCTCAGTCACTTGCTCTTCCTGACCGTCGGGACCGCCATGCTTGAGCTTAATATCATCTTTATCGGCCCTGTAGGTGTACCCGCCGGCCATCGCAACCGCGTTAATCACGGTCATGCCGTTAACAAAGTTGTAACTACCGGGTTTCATAATTTCGCCCACGATAAAGAACGGGCGGTAGTTCAGAACCTCGATGCTGACATCGGGCTTTTTCATAAAGCCGTTCGAAAGCTTCGTTACGACGGCTGCCTGCAGTTGGGCGATTGTCTGACCGGCCGCATTGACTTCACCCACAAGAGGCATGGATATGACACCTGTCGAGGAGACCTGAAAATCCCCTGAGAGCGAGGCTTCGCCGAAAGTCGTGATCCGAACTTTGTCGCCAATACCTAATATGTAATCGCTAACCGCGGGGGCCTGCGCCGAGGGCACGGAAGAAGGTATGGAGGAGGGTAGGGAAGACGTTGGCGGCGCAGGAACCGGGGAGCGCCCCGGCAACGTCGTCACGTCATCGTCGCCGACCGATTCCGACGTCGTCGCAATCACCCTAGTCTCGCCGTCCTCATCCGCCGCAAAAACGGGTTGCAGATGAACACTAATGACGAACACCAAAGTAGCGATTGCTAGACGCCGGATCGAACCCATGACATTTCTCGCTTAGTACTGCGCGCCAAAACGCAGGAACAAGGTATGGTCATCATAGCTTGCTCCGACTGCGTCACTGGTGCGGCGCTGGAAGTTATACGTCAAGTCGCTATAGAAATGGCGATTGATGTAGTAACGGCCGCCGCCGCCCACATTGTACAGATCATCGTGGCGTGATAGCGGACGGAAGTCGAGCGCGTCATACAACACGTTAAGCTGCACAACGATGTCACGGGTGAGCTCATGACTCATGATGACTGAACCTTCGGAGGCAAGGTAAGCGTTGGAACCCGGGATCGTGGATTCCTCGATGCTGCGTTGCGCCTTGGCTTCGATGGACGTCAGCTCTGTCACGTTCCACAAGATATCCGCACCAAAGTCAGGTGCTGCGACTTCTCCGCTCGCCTGATTGAAATAGTTCTGCTCAATATAACCGATCCAGGCTTCAGCGGTCGTAATGCCACCGAAGTCCATTTTCGCGCCGACATCGACCGTGTAGCCATCGGAGGACTGCTGACCACTTGTGGTATAAGTGCGCCAGTTGTAGCTGCCGCGAACGAAAGGCCGCAGATTTTCAGATACGTCGTAGCCAATTTCGGTGCCGACGCGGTCCTGTTCGCGATCACGATCGCTCTGAATGGCCCGGCCGCCGCCGATGAGTTCAACTGGATCATACTCATAGTAGCTCCAGTCATACGTACCCTTGGCCTTTAATTTGCCAACGCCGCGATAAGCTTCCGCGCCCATTGAGTATTGATTGTATTGACTGACGCCCTTGGCGTTACCGGGAGCATCTGTGGTGCCCTTGGCTTCTGTCACGCGCTGAAAACTGGCAACGCCCGAAACCCAAGTCTGCTCGGCGATGTCATACCGCCCTTCGGCCTGGATCGCGCCTGCCTTGTAATTTTGCTCGTCATGGTGCTGGTAATAATCGATATCGGCTAAGGCTGTGATACCGAAGGCATGCCGACCCCAATCCGATAGAAACGAAACCGTGGGATTGATCTTCCAGACCTGATCGTCCGGTCCGTTCTTTTGGACGGAATAAATATTGCTATCATAGTAAGTCCCGAGATTAAGCGCGGGGAAAAGCTGGAACGAGCCCACTGGAATGGGCACGGGATCAAAATCCGGACGTGGACGGCTCAAAACCGACTGGCCGCGAATAGGATCAAACTGTTCGGTCGTGGTACGCCGCAACGCCAACGAAGCATCAAGCTGCTGCACGTTTTCATCGAACAATTCCTGATCGGCGTCCGCCCATGCAGCTTGAGCAACCGAAAGACTAAAAGCCCCAACCAGAACAGCAGCAACCACATTCTTCATTCAATCCTCCTGATACTTCTGGAAAAACCCCCGATGGAGGACCCATCGGGGATAAGATTTCGTTATTAAAGGCTTCGCGTCACTCTTGGCTCGGATTTATAATACCACGCGGACCAAGAGGAGGG
>JALYJG010000075.1:1433-8568 GCA_030775365.1 Pseudomonadota bacterium | reverse complement strand
GAGTTTTGCTGCTGAAAATGATGCAGCGACTCCGGTACGGCGACTTTTTTGATGTGGGCGATCGTGGACAATGCGACAGGCGCGCCGGCGGCTGTGCGTATGTAATAGCCATTAAGCTGATCGATATTGAGGCGATCGCGCTGGGACACTTGAGGGATTACCTTGTAGGACCGCCCGCTTAGCGAGAAATAATTAACGTAACCGCCACCCAGCATGGAGGAGAGAGCGGCGCCCACATCATTCATCGTCAGGCCGAACTGCGCTGTCTTTTCGCGGTCGATCTCGACGATCGCCTGCGGCTCGTCAATTTTGAGGTCGGTATCCAGAAAAATGAACATGCCGCTCTTCTGCGCCTCCTGCAGGATGCTTTGCGAGACCTCGTTAAGCTGCGCGAAAGGCTGGGTCGTCTGGAGAACAAATTGCAGCGGCGCGCCATTTGAGCCCGGGAGGGGTGGTGGCTGGAAGGCGAAGGCGCGGACGCCGGCGATCGTCGCGAGGTCACCCGTCATGATCGGCTGCAGATCATTGGAGGTGCGTTCACGCTTGTCCCAAGGCTTGAGCACCATGCCGGCGATGGCGGAGGCTGGGGTGTCGAGCTGGAACACATGGTCCGTTTCCGGGTAGCTCGCGAGGATCTGATACATTTTCTCGTCATATTTGAGCTTCTGCTGCAGCGTGGCGCTGGGGGCTGTCGTGAGCAAGGCGATGACGACACCTTGATCTTCCTGCGGGGCGAGTTCAGTTTTCGCGCTCGCATAGAGGAAATATATGCTGCTCAGAATGATGGCCGCGAAGACGACCGTAACAGGGATATATTTAAGGCTGCCGCGCAGGCTCTTCTCATAACCTGCGGCCACATGCTCAAACCGGAAAACCAGCAGAACCAAGGAATAGGGAATCATGAAGGCCAGCCAGACGAGGGCTATGAAGGGCCAGAGCAGATAATACCAAAGGCCTT
Organism: Pseudomonadota bacterium; assembly: GCA_030775365.1. Taxonomy (GTDB): domain Bacteria; phylum Pseudomonadota; class Alphaproteobacteria; order UBA9219; family UBA9219; genus JALYJG01. The sequence goes on along the minus strand of JALYJG010000075.1, from coordinate 7,610 downwards.
GCGGGCACCGCTCTTTCAACCACAGGTGGGCGTGATCGAAGCGATCGGCGATCCGGTTCTCCCAGGCGGGTTTTTCGTTGGCCTTGTGCGGTTTCAAAAGCTTAGCGCACATCATGGGCGATAGCGTAAGGGCGACGATCGCGGAAATCGTAACGGCGCCGACCAGGGTGAAGGCAAATTCCGTAAAGAGGGCGCCCGTCAGCCCGCCCTGGAAGCCGATCGGCACATAGACAGCTATGAGCACGACCGTCATCGCGATGATGGGTCCGGCCAGTTCCCGCGCCGCCTGCAACGCGGCCGCTCTCGGTTTCATGCCCTCTTCGATGTGACGATTGACGTTTTCGACGACGATGATGGCGTCGTCGACCACGAGACCGATCGCCAGAACCAGAGCCAGCAGCGTCAGAAGATTGACGGAAAAATGCAGCAGGAGCATGAAAATGAAAGCGCCGACCAGCGACAGCGGTATAGCAATCACCGGGATAGCGACTGAGCGAGGCGATCCAAGGAAAAGAAACACAACAAAGGCGACGATGAAGAGCGCTTCGATAAGCGTGGCCTTCACTTCGTTGATGGAGCTGGTCACGAAGGCGGTCGAATCGTAGACGATGTTGCCGTGGATGCCTTGCGGCAATTGCGACTGGATGTCGGGGAATATTTTGCGCACCCCTGCGACGACATCGAGCAAGTTTGCCGCCGGCGCCACCTGAATGCCCACATACACCGCTTGCTTGCCATCGAAGCCCACGCGGGATTCGTAATCATCGGATCCCAGGGTGACGTTGGCGACGTCCTGCAAGCGGACGAGCGCGCCGTCCTTCTGCTTAACGATCAGATTACGGAAAGCTTCGAGCGATTGAAGATCGGTGGCGGCGCTTAGGTTGATCTGCACCATCTGGCCTTTGGTGTTGCCAAGTCCGGAGACGTAGTCGTTCTTGAGAAGGGCTGCGCTGATATCGCTGGCCGTAAGGCCGTAGGCGGCGAGCTTCTGCGGATCGAGCCAGGCGCGCAGGGCGAAATTCTGGGCGCCGAGAATTTCCGCGGTCTGCACGCCCTCGACGGATTGCAGCCTGGGTTGCACGACGCGCAACAAATAATCGGTGATGTTGTTTTGCGGCAGAACGTCGCTATTGAAGCCGATATACATGGCATCAATCGTTTGGCCGATCTGGATTGTCAGTATCGGCTGCTGCGAGCCCGGCGGCAGCTGATTAAGCACCGAGCTTATTTTGGCCGTTATCTCGGTCAGGGCTTTGTCGGAATCGTAATTCAGCCTCAGATTGACGGTGATGGTGCTGACGCTCGTCGAGCTGCTCGAGGTCATGTAGTCGATACCGTTGGCCTGCGCGATCGCGTTTTCGAGCGGCGTCGTGATAAAGCCAGCGACCACATCGGCCGACGCGCCGTAATAAATCGTACTGACCGTGACGACCGCATTCTCCGTCCGCGGGTATTGCAGGATCGGCAGCGAAGTGAGCGCCCGCAGACCCACCACGAGGATCATCAAACTGATGACTGTCGCGAGGACCGGCCGGCGGATAAAGACATCTGTGAAGTTCATCGTCCGCCTCGTTACCTGTCGACCGGCTTCGGATCGGGGTCATTCGAAGGCTGGATTTCATTGTTGATCTTGACGGGCGTACCGTTGCGCAGTTTCAGCTGGCCCGACGTCACCACCATGTCGCCTTCGTTGACGCCCTTCAGAATCGCAATCTGATCGCCGCGCGTCTCGCCGGTGGTGACGAAACTTTGTCGCGCGACAGGTTTCTCGCTGTCGGTGCTATCGATTATGAAAACCGTGTTGCCGTAAGGGTTATAGGTGATCGCGGTTTGCGGTAGGGTAATGTAGCGCAGGGGTTTCCCGGTCTGAATAGAGACCGTCGCAAACATGCCTGGCAAAAGTTTGCGGTCGGGGTTTCTGAAGCTGGCGCGCACCTGAACGTTGCGTGTGGCCTCGTCAATTTTTGAGTTTATGGCCAGGACTTCGCCGTCAAAAGTCTGGCCGGATGTCGCGTCGGTGGTCGCGCTCACTTTGCTGCCGACCATAAGCTGCGGCAGGGACTGCTCCGGTAGATTGAAATCGATATAAATGGGGTCGAGCTGCTGCAGTGTAACGATGGGACTGCCCGGGTTGAGATATTGTCCGATATCCGTCTGCCGAATGCCGAGGTGACCTGCAAAGGGCGCTCGGATCATTTTTTTGTCCAGAACGGCCTGTTGCTCGGCCATTTGCGCTTTGGCGCTCTCGAGTGTCGCGGCATCGCTATCGACCGCGGCTTGGCTTATAGCTTGTGCCTTGACCTGCTTTATGTCGCGCTGATAATTCACTTCGGCCAGCTTCGCTGTCGCTTCGAGCGCATGCAGTTTCGCGATATCATCGTCAGCGCGCAGCTGGACAAGGACGCTTCCCTTCTCCACATCGGCGCCGGATTCGAAATTGATGGCCTGAACGATGCCGGAAACTTCCGACGACATGTCGGCGCCATTGACCGCCCGCGCGGTCCCGACAGCGGATAATTGGGGCTGCCAATCCTGATAGGCCGCCTTCGTGTCCGAAACCACCTGAGGCTGATTGCCCATACCAGCCATGTATTTGGCGATCATCGCACCTTTGAAAGCTTGAAAACCGAACACGGCACCGAGGACCACCGCAACGGCGAGTAACATAATCAACATACGTTTAATCATGGGTCGTCTCCATCGGCTTCGTTTGGTTTGTCGCTGCCACAGGCGTCACCGCTACAGGCGTCGTTGCCACAGGGGTGGTTGCAACAGGCGTGGTTTCCGCAGGCGCGCTATACGCTGGGCGATTCCACCAGCCGCCACCCAAGGCCTGGAACAGAGCGGCCGTATCGGCATATCGCTGCGCTTCGGCCTGAATGAGAGCAATCTTGGTCTGCTGCTCCACACGTTCGGCGTCCAGCAGGGCGATGTAGCTCAAGGCGCCCTCCTTGAATTGAATTTGTGTCAGGGCGAGGCTGCCCGCTGCGGCACGCTCAGCAGCGACCTGTTCCCTTAGTGTCATCGCATCCGACTGCAAGGCGCGCAGTGCATCGGCTACATCCTGGAAGGCCGCCAAGACCACTTTCCGGTATTGTGCGGCAGCCATGTCATACTCGGCCTCCGCCGCGCCCTGTTGATGCGCCAAGCGGCCGCCGTCAAAAATCGTTTGGCTAACATCGAAACCGATGCTCCATATTCCCGTGCCGGGCGTGAACAATTTGCTGATAGCGACGGCTTGCGAGCCGATATCGGCGCTCAACGTGATTTGGGGTAATCGGTTAGCTAGGGCTACCCCTATAGCGGCGCTCGCAATATGCAAATTCGCTTCAGCCGCGCGCACATCCGGACGCTGTTCGACGAGCTGGGACGGCAGCGTGACGGGCAGCTCTTGCGGGAGGCTGAGGCTGTCCAGGTCGAAAACGGCCGCTGGCGCCTCACTCGGGAACTGTCCAACCAGGACCGATAATTCATGGCGGATCTGCGCCAGCTGTTTTTCGAGCGGTGGCAGCGTCCCGCGTATTTGCGCCAGCGTTGCGGCTTGACCCAAGACCGCTTCCTTGGCGATGCCGCCGAGATTAAGTTGCTTTTCGAGTACATTCCGCTGCGAGGTCTCTTCGGCGATGATCTTTTGTGTGGCCTCAATCTGTCCACGCAAAGAGGCCTCCTTGATCGCCGCCGTCACGACGTTGGAGGTGAGGCTTATATAAGCGGCTTCCATCTGAAATCGCTGGTAATCTTCCTGCGCGCCGAGCTCTTCGACCTGGCGCTGGTTGCGTCCGAAAAGATCGATGAGATAAGACGCTCCAATAGAAGCGTTATGGACCGTGTAGATCAAGCCCGGAAACAAGCCGCCATTGCTGCCCGAGGATGTCTTGGTCCGCGTGCCGCTGAAATCGGCCTGTAGGCTCGGAAAGAAAGCGCCTTCGCCGGCGGCTGTATTTTCTTCGGCGACCCTTAAAGCGGCTTCAGCGGCGGCGAGGTCGGGATTGGATTTGAGCGCTTGCTGAATAAGACTGTTCAACGGAAGCGAATGGAAAACTTGCCACCAGGTCGCCGGTATGTCCTGACCGCTGACAAAAGTTTGCGCCACCCCGGCCTTATCTTTTGCGTCTGCCGTACGTGGTGGCAGAGGGGTGGAGTCGTAGGTTGCCAGGTTTGGCTTAGCCGGTCGCTCGAAATCGGGACCGACGGCGCAACCAGCGGTCAATGCGGCGGTCAGCGATGCGACCGAGGCCGTGAGAAGCAGGCGAAGAAGTCGCACGGTGAAATCCGTTTACAGGGTTCTTGCGGCGGACTATTATACATTCATGAACGAATGTAAATACAAATTCCCCGCGATACTCGGTCGCCGCAGGACCGGTCCTTAGCCGTGGCGCGCCGTACCAAGGACGAGGCGGAACAGACGCGCAACGCGCTGCTCGACGCGGCTGAAGAAGTGTTTTACGAGCATGGTGTGGCCCGTACGTCACTGGCCGAAATCGCCAAAGCCGCGGGCGTGACGCGCGGCGCGGTTTACTGGCATTTTCGCGACAAGATCGAATTGTGTGAAGCGATGGCCCAACGGGTCTTCCTGCCGCAGGAGGAGGTCATTGATCGTCTGGCGTCGAGCCATAGTCTGCAGCCGCTTGAGGATCTGAAGACGGCTTGTTGTGACGTTCTGAAGCTCATAGCGACCGACAAACGGCGGTACCGCGTCATTTCCATTCTGACCCACCGTTGCGAATATGTCGAAGAAATGGCGGCCGTCATGCGCCGGCGCCACGAATGTAAAGATCACCTGCTTAAACGGTGCCAGTTATTGTTTGAGCGGGCGCGCAAACTCGGCCAGTTGTCGCCTGTCTGGAAACCGCGCCTTGCGGCCATAGGCCTGCAGTCTTTGATGAGCGGATTGATCGTCAACAGCCTCGAGGGCCGCAAGCAGTTCGATCTTGGTAAGACTGGCCCGGCCTGCATCGGCGCGTTTTTTAACTCTCTTATCCCCTGAATGGGTCTTTCAGGGGCGGCAAGACCCCTTATTATGCCCTTCATTCGGAACGCGGGATTGACAAGGCCGAGCTAATTCCGATACCAGAAGGGCGGAAAACATCTATCAGGGATCGGAAACAATCCGATCCCTGTTTTATGTCGGATGGGTGGCCGAGTGGTTAATGGCAGCAGACTGTAAATCTGCCCGCGCGAGCGTACGAAGGTTCGAATCCTTCCCCATCCACCATTATTTCTTTTTATAAAGCCGCTGGCAATTTTTGCAGAAGAAGGTTCGCCGCTTATGTGCCCCCATATACTCCTTGACCAAAGGTGCCTGGCAGCGCGGACAAGTGCGCTTGGTGTGGGCGAGCCAGTGCTTGCGGAGCACAAAAGCCTTCTTCCATTTCAAAAAGTCGAAGCTGTAGTTGCGCGCCTCTGCAATAAGGGCGGTGAGCTTGCCGGGCGGCAAAGCGCCGATGCGCGACTTCGGATGCACCTTGATCCGAAACAACACTTCGTTCTTGATGATATTGCCTGACCCCGCAAAGATGTTCTGGTCGAGTAACGCGTCGCAAACCAGCATCTTGGGGTGCAGCAACAGCTTTTTCTTAGCCGCTTTCGGATCCCAGCGATCCGACATGACATCGGCGCTCCAGTCATAGACATCGTTCAGGTCCCCCTCGATTATCTTGACCGAGCAGGCGTAGAAATTCATTGCACCGCTCTTGAAGGCGAGGCCAAGCCGCGGGACGACATCGCGCGCCTCATTGATGCGGTAGGAACCGAAGAGCAGAAAATGAATGCGAAAGGTAAAGCCGTTGAAGAGAATTAAAAAATGCTTGCCCCAGCTTTGAATATCCCTAACGACTTGGCCTTGCGCTCTTTCCTTTTCCACTTTTGCATTACCCTCGACGGCAAGTACTTTCTTGCCCTTGAACGAGGAGGCGAGCTCTTTAAGGATGACAATGGATGGACCCTCAGGCATGCCGAAAACTAGGCAAAGGCCGGTAAGTTTCCTATAGCCAAAGTCTATGGTTAAAACCCGATTGTCATGGGCTTTTTATGACTGTTGCCCAATGCCTGAGAATAGTGAATAACAGTGCCGCTTCAGGTGAAGGCCGGGCGATTAGCTCAGTTGGTAGAGCAGCTGACTCTTAATCAGTAGGTCGTGGGTTCGAATCCCCCATCGCCCACCACCTTCCCAATTGT
>JALYJG010000075.1:0-1423 GCA_030775365.1 Pseudomonadota bacterium | reverse complement strand
TTGTATGAACCGGAGAGATCGTTTACATGGCGTTCCGGAGACATGCTTTACAGCGCGTACCGGCGACCCTTTTTGCATCGGCTGGCGCCACGAATGTACCGTTGCGCGGTCCGGCTTCTTCCTATCTCGGGGCTTTCGGGGAGCCTATCAAAGACTGGCTCCCCCTTGGAAAGTAAAAGCTATCTGGATCGCGCCGCACGCTATTGATAAGATCACGTCGCATAGACCACCACCGTCAGACAACCACCGTCAGGCCACGACTGTTAGCCGCCACTGTTAGACCATGACTTTTTGATCGACAAAACTTTTTAATAAGGCGTTTGATGAATTATCTTCCTGAACTTCCCGAGGCGCTTTTGCCGCGCTTGAAAGATGCGTTGGTCGAAACCGATAAGATAGCGCTTTATAATGTCACTCATGACGATCAAGGCCAGTCGATCCTCGATGCTGCTGGGCGCCCGATAAAGGGGAAATTCTCCCGCGGCGGACCCTTTGGCGCCATGCTTGGGATAAGTCTTCAAGACGGCAGCTTTGAAATTGTCGGCCGGCCGCGTGGAAATAACGTTGTCGGCAGCGGCATCGCAAGTCGCCACGCTGAAGATCAAGCCTTGCAAGCGGACAATTACAAATTATTGACGGCCAGGCTTTCAGAATTGCGGGCGGAAGGTGAAAACCCTTTTGTCTGGATGATTTCGTCCGGCCAGTCTTGTACCAATTGTCACACAAAACAGGAGATCATGGCGCGTGATTTGAGCGCAAAAGAACTTACCAATCCTGGGCGTTTTGTTACGCTTTATGGGGCCACTTACGACGACACATTCAAGATCGCTCAGTTTTATGATGCGCAATATGCCGATGCGATTATCTTTTCGTCCCGCGATGCCAATCGTCCGGAAAATCTTATCAGACAGCAAGTTATCGCCTATGCCGACGCCCCTTTTGAGGTCCGGAAGATCCTCGGTGACGCGACGACACCTACGGCTGTTGTTGTGCGCAACGGGAAGGTATTTGCCGCCGGCACCGAATCTCGCACCGATCTCGATCTGTACGCTACGGCAGAAGTGAACGCCGTTCGTGCCGCCTGTCTCAGAAACCGCCAACAGGGGGCTTTTGCGTCCTGGACGGTTGATGGCGAGCTTTATACGACAAGCTCTGAGGTAGGACCGCTCTTATTTGCTGAGGCAGGCTGGACGAAAATCGGGATCGTGAAGTCGGTCAAAATGCCTGCGCGCCTGGCGTCTCGCCAACATGAAACCCGCGAGAGCCGGGATATAGGAAATGCGGATTTGTTAAGAGTTGTGGCGTCGGGATATCACAATTCTTCCGCCTTCGTTCGCGTCCTCCGGGACACATCCTTTCAAAACTCGGCCCAACCGAAATGGGCCGAAATGTTGCAGGTCAATGGGGAACAGCTCTACAATGG
>JALYJG010000074.1 GCA_030775365.1 Pseudomonadota bacterium | reverse complement strand
CGAGACGTCTCGACGAGGTTTCGTTTTTCAGCCCATGATCTTTGTGACTGTGGAATAAAGGGCCAAGCAGAGCGGCCCGTGAGATTTCTTGAACCTCTCGGCCTGCGGGGCGCCCTACTTACGCATTCGAAATAGGCGCGCATCCGAGAGCTCACCGGACAATAAGGGCCATAAGCCCCTGGGCCTCATAACCGTGCTACAATCTGCTGGCTGCGCGCCTCGGCGCGAGGCCTGAACGCCTGCCCTTCTGAAAACATATCCTGCATTTGGTTTTTGAAGGCCTCAACCAGCTGTTCCATTTTCCAACTATTCTTCGCCACTTCCTCCTGGAACCAGACGCCAATATGCTTCAACTCGGTGCTCAATCGGCGGTCAATCCCCGGCAGAATGCACTCGGGATAGAGGCTGGCGAGTGAGTTGGAACCATTCGAGGGATGAGCACCAACGCATTCGGCCAGAGCGGCAGCCGTCGAGTTGGAATTGGCCGGCGGGTGATAGAGGGGATTGAACAGCCGCCAGTTTGCCGGCTCATAGGGAAGGGCCTTTTTATTGATCTCGCTCGCCACGTCCAAAATGTGCGCGAGTATCTCGGTCGATGATCGTTCGGGCGCAACGGCCAGCGGGGTCAAAGGCAGACATTCGCGCTCATGCCGTCTATGTTCGGCCGCTGCCTCCTCGGGAGACAACACGAGCACTTGCAGCGTGGCGTCATTAAGGTTTGCGAAACTGGTGTGGCCTGTCTTCCTATCCCGCGGCACGCCATGAACATCATAATCGCCAACTCTTAAATAGAGATGGCCGAATTGCTTGGTTGAAGCGTACTGTTTCAAAAGACTGCCCAGCTGTTCGAAATGGAGCCGGCGACCCATGTTTTTGACGAGATCGGAATTATTGATGCCGTCGCGCACCTGATCCGTCGGGAACGTCCATCCGCCAACATATACGGTCGAGGTTTTTAAGGAGGGCGCGGCGGGGCCCAGAGAAGTTGCCCGGGCCCCGAGAAGGAGGGCTCCGGCAACCTTAAAACTGTCCCGGATCATGGCACGGCGCTGCAACGGGTCTTCTCCTTTATGTGTTTATGTATGTGTTTATGCCCAATAGCTGCGGGGAGCTCGTAATGCTGATAGAGTGCTTAAAATCCAGCCGATCTGCAAGCCGTTAAGTTTGCAGTGCAGTACGGCCCTGCGTGAGCTTTGCACGCCTGGCAGGCGCTGCGGCGGTTTCTGATGGCTCGGGCGCAGTTTTAAGGCTGACCGGCGCCGCCCGATGCGCCATAAATCTGGCCTGTCGTGAAACTGGCATCATTCGCCGCAAGCTGAACATAAATCGAGGCCAGCTCGGCCGGCTGGCCCGGTCGGCCGAGCGGGGTATTGCCGCCGAATTTCTGCAGTTTCTCCGGCGTAGCGCCGCCGGTGACCTGCAAAGGCGTCCAGATTGGGCCGGGGGCCACACCATTGACGCGGATACCTTTGGGGCCTAGCTGCTTGGCGAGGGATTTCACGTAATTCATCGTTGCGGCCTTGGTTTGCGCATAATCGTATAAATCAGGCGACGGATCATAGGCCTGCTCGGAGGCAGTCGCGATGATCGCGGCGCCGGGTTTAAGGTAAGGCAGCGCTGCCTTGATGATCCAGAAGGGCGCATAGATATTCGTCTTCATCGTCCAATCGAACTGCTCGGTAGAGATGTCCAGAATCGAGGCATGCGTTTGCTGCCGTGCAGCGTTGCAGACGACAATGTCGAGGCCACCGAGCCCGCGCGCGGCGTCCGCCACAAGCCTTTGGCAAAAAGCCTCGTCGCGCAGATCTCCAGGTAAGGCTGCCGCTATGCGCCCCTCTGCTTTGATCAATGATACGACGTCACGTGCATCGGCCTCTTCATCGGGAAGATAGTTGATGGCGACGTCAGCGCCTTCGCGCGCGTAAGCAATGGCGGCCGCACGACCCATGCCGGAATCGCCACCTGTGATTAAGGCTTTCCGGCCGGCAAGCCGAGCTGCACCGCTATAACTCGTCTCGCCGTGATCGGGCGGCGGCTCCATCTTTCCGGCGAGACCTGGCCATGGCTGCGATTGGGGTTTGAAGGGCGGTTTAGGGTATTTGGCCGTCGGATCCTGCAAGATCTGAGGAGCGGATGCCGGAGCCGGTGACGCCGCCGCCGTCGCACCGCTGCCGGCTGCGGGAGCAAATGGTGCTTTGCCAGCCGCGGCCTCTGCGAAAGCGGGCTTAAGGGTCGAAGACACAACGGTCACGGCCGCCAGCCCGGCGCCTACACTTCCCATCACTTGGCGGCGCGTAAACATATTCGAGTGCGGCAGTGTCATGTGGCGTCCTTCGGGAAGAGGCAGGGAGCAAATGGACGGGAACTATTCCACGTGGCACCATCAAAAATCCGTATCGACCGAGGTCGAGCAGGTTAGAGCCGAATGAGGGCGCGCAACGGCCCGGGATCTTAATCAGGGCGCTTAAAAATACGCCCCTTTTTCAGTTGCGGGATATAGCCGGGGTTTCCGATGCTGAAACCAGTCCCCCGTTCGACAGATGCGCCACACGCCATGCCGAGCTGCGCTCATGAGCTGCAGGTTTTTGAGCCTGTTCCGTCTTGGAAACAGCCGTCTAGGCCCCGTGGACGTCCAAGATTTTGGAGCGCAATCCCTTTCAAGGCGATCATTTTTAACGTCTTTTTACACAAGCCGTTAAAGACCCATATATAAAATTGACGATAGTTAATTTATCCCCGCTTGAGACAAGCTGCCTCAGCCCTTGGTGACGAGCCGTTGCCACTATGCGGAGGGCACAGAGCTGTGGTTGAGGGTTTCTGGGGGAAGGTTATGGAACTAGATACGAATGTGCCGCTGGTTACAATGGGCATTTCTGAGCTTGATGACATTCTCGGCGGGGGGCTGACGCGCAATAGCGTCTATTTGCTGAATGGAGCGCCGGGTTCGGGTAAAACGACCTTAGCCATGCAATATTTATTTGAAGGCCGTGCCAAAGGGGAAAAAGTTCTCTATGTCACACTCTCCGAGACGCGTAAGGAATTGCAAGCGGCAGCCGCTTCGCATGGTTGGTCCTTTGACGGGATTGACGTTTTCGAATTGGTCGCCGACGACATCGAGCTTCATTCTGAAAACCAATATACGGTTTATCAATCGTCGGAGGTTGAACTGAGCATGACGACGCAAGTCATGCTCGAGGAAATAGAGCGCGTAAATCCTACGCGACTTGTCGTTGACTCGCTGGCTGAAGTCAAATTGCTCTCGCAAAGCGCTTTGCGGTTTCGCCGCCAGGTTCTGGCCCTCAAGCATTATTTTTCTGGCCGAAAATGCACGGTTCTTTTTCTCGATGATAAAACGACTGTTGGCGAGGATATGCAGCTCGAAAGCATCGTGCAGGGCGTTATCAACCTTGAACAGCTGTCGCCGGAATATGGCGCCGAGCGCCGCCGGCTCCGAGTTTCCAAACTGCGTGGACAACGTTATCGCGGCGGCTATCACGATTTCACGATCGTTAAGGGAGGTTTGTGTGTATTCCCGCGTATCGTAGCTTCCGAGCACACTCAATCGGCCCATCAAGGCAATCTGACAAGCGGCGTACCGCAATTGGATAGCCTTCTGGGGGGCGGCATCGAGCGCGGCACAAGTGTGCTGCTGCTAGGCCCGGCGGGTGCCGGCAAATCAACCACAGCCCTTCAGTATGCGGCTACCGCCGCGGCCAGAGGGGAAAGATCGGTCATCTTTATATTCGACGAGCGCGTTGAGACCTTGGTTCGACGGTGCGTGGGCTTGGGGATCGATATCGGCGGCTATATAAAACAAGGGCTTATCGACGTGCGGGCCATCGATCCAACGGAGATGTCGCCAGGCGAGTTCGCGCATCGCGTGCGGGAATGCGTCGAAGGGCAGGAAGGCAAGCAAGCGGCCAAGATCGTCGTCATCGATAGTTTGAACGGCTATTTGAATGCCATGCCCGAAGAGCGTTTCCTGACGGCTCAGCTGCACGAACTTTTAACCTATCTCGGCCATCACGGCATTGTCACTTTTGTCGTTGTCGCTCAACACGGCGTTCTAGGTCACTCCGTGCTCGCGCCTATCGATACGAGCTATCTCGCCGATTGCGTGATTTTGTATCGCTATTTCGAAGTTATGGGAGAGGTGCGCCAAGCGATCTCTGTGCTGAAGAAACGGGCGGGTCTGCACGAGCGTACGCTTCGCGAGTTCTCAATGGGCAACGGCGGGCTGCATGTCGGCGAGCCCTTAAAAGAGTTTCAAGGGGTGCTGACAGGCGCGCCTTTCTTCGTCGGGGCAGGGCAACATGCCCAGTCAAAATCCTGTGCCAGCTAATTCCCCACGATCACCGGAAGAAGAGCGGGTTCTAATCCTGATGCCTTCGCATAAGGATGCGACGGCCACGGCTAAAATCTTTAAAGACTTTAATATCGTGCCACATGTGTGCCAAGAAATTAAGGATCTTTGCGAGGAAATAAAAAAAGGCGCGGCCGCCGCTATTCTGACCGAAGAGGCGATCGCGGCTGACGCCGAGGGATGCCTTAAAGCCGCCCTTGCCTCTGAAGAGCCCTGGTCCGAGCTCCCCCTTCTCGTTCTGACGCCAGCCGGACGCGAGCTGCGCCGGTCCAAAAAGATGCTGGAGTCGATCGGTCACATGACGTTGCTGAAGCGTCCGGTGCAGATTACGGAATTTCTGAGCAGCGTTCGCTCGGCTCTGCGCGACCGAGAGCGCCAGTATACGATGCGGGGCCATCTTGAGGAGCGGGATCGTCAGGCCGAGGCGCTGCGCGCCAGTCAGGAGCAGTTCTATTTCGCGCTTGATGCGGCTCGTATGGGTTGGTGGCGGCTGGATCTGACCACAGGAATCACGGAGTGCAGTGATGGCGGTAAAGCTAGCCTCGGCCTATCTCCGGAGACTGTCGTGACGCGCCGGACGCTCATGAAGGTGATCCACCCCGACGACTATAAGGCGATCGGCACAGCGCTCCGGCGCGCTTTGCATGAAGGCGTGGAATACGCTGCGGAATACAGGGTTATTTGGCCGGACGGCGTCGTGCGCTGGATCCTTGTGCGCGGCAGGGCCTTACGCCACCATGGCACGCCGACGAGCCTCTCCGGCATCTCCTTCGATATCACCGAACGTAAGCGGGCGGAGGAGGAGCTGCGGCAGGCGCGCGACAAGGCTGAAGCGGCGAACCGTGCCAAGAGCGAATTTTTAGCTAATATGAGCCATGAGATACGCACCCCCATGAACGTGGTTTTGGGTCTATCGAGCCTTCTGGCGATGTCCAGCCCCTTGACCGAGCGGCAAAAAGAGTTCACCCGGACGCTTCAGCTCAGTGCGGGATCCTTGCTCGCGCTGATTAATGATCTGCTCGATATCGAAAAAATCGAAACGAGGAATGTCGAGCTCGAAAAAATCCCATTTAGTATGACGACGCTGATCGAGGAAATCGCTGACATGATGGCGGTCAAGGCCGCCGAAAAAGGTATCGCTTTCAAGACGCATATCGATGCCGTCAAGGATTACGAATTCATAGGCGACCCTGGACGCATCAAGCAAATCCTCATAAATATTTGCGGCAACGCGGTGAAGTTTACAGAGGCCGGCCAGATCACCCTCGATATTCAGCTTCGCCCACTGCCTGACGGTGCCACTGTCGAAAGCCGCATCTCGGTCTCGGATTCTGGCATCGGGATACCCCAAGAGAAACTCAACAGCATTTTTGAGAAATTCACGCAGGCGGATGCCGGTATCAGTCGAAAATATGGTGGCACGGGGCTGGGCCTGGCGATCACGAAAGCGCTCGTCGAGGTGATGGGAGGCTGCATCGATGTCTATAGCAGTGCGGGAACAGGCACGACCTTCCGGGTGTTTTTGCCGCTCACTTGCAAAAGGGAGTCACACCTGCCGCCGGCGCCGCCCTCGGTCGATAAGACAGAGCCGCACAATGGAGCATCGAATGCCAGGCACTCGATCCTGCTGGTCGAAGATTATCCGGCCAATGTCCTTGTGGCCACAAGCTATCTCGAGAATTTCGGCTATAGCTGGGAAGTCGCAGAGAATGGTAAGCAGGCGATCGAGAAATATAAGAACGGTTCATACTCGGCCATACTAATGGATGTCCAAATGCACCCGATCAATGGTTACGAAGCGACGCAGATCATTCGCTCCTATGAGGGCGAGATCGGTAAAAAGCCCGTACCGATCGTCGGCATGACAGCGCATGCCTTGCAGGGCGACAGGGAGCATTGCCTCGCGGCCGGCATGGACGACTATCTATCCAAACCTTTCAACCCTGAAGAGCTGCGCGCGAAATTAAGCGGCTTTATCGACCGGGTCCGGACCGCCTAAGGTCGCCGGAGGCCGGTTTCACTGCAGATTGGGGTTTTTATTTTCATGACAAGCGCGTATAGCTCCCGTTACGAAAAATGATTGAAAGGCCCAAAAGGGCCTCCCGGCCAGGAGTGTCCGTCTGGCCCGCGGCCTAGGACCATGGGCTTATGGCACCCCGGGGGGCAGCTTAAACCTCTGCGCCGGACAGGGAAAAGCGGTTGAACCAGAAATTTTGGCGGCTCAGCTCGTTTTGCCGCTTCAAGGTTTTTGCTTCAGAGTGGATGAATTATGAGACGTTTTTTAGAATGCCTAGATGAGATGCCCTTGATAGCCGTCTTGCGCGGCCTGCCCGCAGAGGACGCGTTAGCTGTCGGGCAATCACTCATAGGCGCCGGCTTCACCGTGCTTGAGGTACCCTTGCGGACGAAGACTGATGGCGCGGCGCCACTTCATCCGGAAGCTTTGGCATCGCTACAAATACTCATGGAAAATTTTGGCGACCGCGCTCACATCGCCGCTGGAACGGTCAAAGAAATTGGGGATATAGCGCCTCTAAAAAACCTGGATGTGAAAACATTTCTGGCGCCGAACTTCAATCCGGAGGTTCTCCTCGCGGCGCGAAAGCAGGGGATCGACTTTATACCAGGCATTGAGACTTTGGCCGATGGCCGGGCCGCTGTCGAGGCTGGGGCCACAGGACTCAAAGTATTTCCTTGCTTTAAAAAGGACGCTGGCCTGGGTCAAAGCGAGTGCCGCCATGCGCCTGAGTTTATTCAGGCGCTCTCGCTTGCTGTGCCGCTTCCTGTCTATCCCAGCGGCGGCATCGATTGGCACAAGGCGCCCCTTTACATGGCGGCCGGCGCGCGTGCCATCAATGTCGGTGGCGAACTTTATAAACACGACCGGTCAATAAATGAAATCACTGAGCGCGCTCAAGAATTCGTTCGTTCGGTCGCCGCTTATGCCCCGCCCGCTCGCGGCGCAAGCCCTCGCCGGCCAGCAATTGGGGAAGGACCTCCCACTCCTTAAGGTGCTCCGACTTGGGCAGCCTCAATTAAGGCGGCCTCAATTAATGAGGCGATAAGGCTTTTGCTCTTCAAAAGCAGGGCCGCCATCCGCCTCCTCATTGAGGGGCCCCTTGAAATCCTTGCATAATCTGTTTTACCTAAATGCCATCTTTTATTTAGCCTTAATTTCTTTTTGCCAAACTCCTCTCTGATCTAAAGCTGCGGCCCATGGGACCTCAGGCCCTGTGTCCCCCGCTCTTCATCAAAGCTAGGCAACCCACAAGACCTGTTTTCGAGCCATTTTATCTTTCCAAAAACCAAACTCCTCCTGCCAGCATGTCTTATAATATCGATCTCTCCAAACAGACCGAAGCGCTTCTGAGCCTTAACAAGACCGTTATGTCAGGGGCGGACTTTCCAAGCGTCATGGAAGCGGTCGTGCAGGGGACGCTATCGGTCCTGCCTCAGGCCGACGGTGCTGTCGTCGAGCTGCGCGAGGGCGATGAGATGATTTACGCTTCCGCCAGCGGAAGCATGTCCAAACATGTGGGCTTACGCATTAAAATGGCCGGCAGTCTTTCGGGCCTCGCGATCCAGGAAGAAAAGCTGCTTTATTGTGCTGATAGCGAGACCGATCCACGCGTGGATCGCGCTGCGTGCCGGCGCGTTGGGCTTAGATCCATGATCATCGCGCCGCTCATCCACAGGCACCAATGTCTCGGGATTCTGAAAATCTATTCGAATACGGTCGATGCATTTAAAGAGCAGGATCAAATCGTCGCCCAGTTTTTTGTGACTATGATCGCAGCCGGCTTCGGCAGCGTCGTGGATGCGCAAGCCGCAGCGATCATGAAGGAATTCGTCAACATGGCCACCCATGAGTTACGGACGCCTTTGACCTCGCTCAAGGGAGCGCTCGAGCTTATGAGCGGCATGCACAATGTTGAGTTGCCGGCGAATGTGCAAACTCTCTTGAACATTGCCCTTCAGGGCAGCAACCGCCTTATGTTTTTGATCAACGATCTGTTGACCGTTGGTCAAATGGACGCAGGAAAAATGGCTTTCGTCCTCATCGAGGAAAGCCTGGATGACATGCTTGCTTGCGCCGTTAACGACATGTCCTCCTACCGCAAAAATGTGGCCTTCCGTCTCGAGACGACCGCGCCAGGGATCAAAATTGCCGTCGACCGCAACCGCTTTCTGCAAGACATGGCGAACCTGACCTC
>JALYJG010000073.1 GCA_030775365.1 Pseudomonadota bacterium | reverse complement strand
ATATGGGTCTGGGTAAAACGCGTATAAAAGGGCACCAAGTTTTCACCGAGTGAACTCTGGTGGCATGTGACCGTCGTGACCATAAGCTCCGAATGAAGCCGAAGCCACTGCTCCGCTTGCAATTCGGCTGGCGTATAACAGGCGGCCGCCGCCCGGACTTCAGGAGCGGCCAGAAGCATCAAGACCATAATGCCGAGGGCGGCTCGTACGCGTAATCTCATGGCTTGTCCTTTCGCCGTTGTTCGTCGATCCGTGTGATGAGGTCGTCAATGATATCGTTTTTCCAGAAGTTGAAGGAAAATTTTGTTCTCGGAGAAAACACAACTGTCTCGCCAAAACAACATGGCCGGCGCAATCGGATCGTAGCCCGCGGGGGGCGGCTCGCCTGAAAGCTTATATTCATAATGTCGGACAAAGCTATGCGGGCTTCCTGGTCCTTATCCTTGACGACCAAATCCGTCCCGTCGTCCCACACCTCGTCGACAAGATCGAAGATACGTGCTCGCATGAGGAAGAAACCCACGACGAGAAGGAAGAGAGGCGCCAGGATGACCGGGAGCATCGCAGAACGGTTTTGATGCGCGGTGGCCAAAGCGATTGTCGGAATGCCGATAATGAAGCCCATCCATATGACTGGAAAGATACGCTTGTAAAAGAACGTGTGGGCTGCTGAAATTTTTATCATAGGCCTCCCTCGCCACGCCTCGGATTCACTCGTGAACCGCTAATCGTCATGGAACTTCGAAAGTTCAAACTCATGACCCTCGGGGTCACGAAAAACTATGGACCTTAGTTTGGGGTTTTCCAAGCCGTCAAGCACCACCTTTGCCCCGAGGCTCCGCGCCCGGGCGATGTAAGCGGGCAAAGCCTCGTCGTCAAACTCAAACACGGGCACACAGCCCGAACCTTGAACGCGGTCGTTAAAATCGTTCGACAAAAGACCAAGGCGGATATTGCCACACCAGAATTCACACCAGCGGTCGAAGTATTTATGTGGCTTGATCTGCAGAAGCCCCTCCCAAAATTGCGCGGCCGCCTGGATGTCCTTCACCTTCAGATAAAGCGTGCGGATCTTCACTTTCATTCCCACTCAATAGTGCCGGGCGGCTTGCTCGTGATATCGTAAACGACGCGGTTGATGCCCCGCACTTCGTTGATAAGACGGGTGGCAACATGAGCCAAGAACGCAGGCTCAAACGGAAAAGCCTCCGCTGTCATACCGTCGACTGAGGTGACCGCGCGCAAGCCGAGAACGTGGTCATAGGAGCGCCCGTCGCCCATGACGCCCACAGTTCGAACAGGCAGGATAACGGCAAAGGCCTGCCAGATTTGTTCGTACAGCCCGGCCTTGCGGATAGCGTCAAGATACACCGCATCGGCCTTGCGAAGAATTTCCAGTTTCTCTTCCGTGATTTCGCCGAGCACGCGAATGGCTAGGCCGGGCCCCGGAAATGGGTGTCGTCCGACAAAACTCTCCGGCAGCCCCAGTTCCCGACCCAAGACGCGTACCTCGTCCTTAAAAAGTTCGCGCAACGGCTCGACGAGCTTTAATTTCATGCGCTCTGGCAGACCGCCGACGTTATGATGAGATTTAATCGTGACGCTTGGCCCGCCCGTGAACGAAACACTCTCGATCACATCGGGATAAAGCGTGCCCTGCGCGAGGAACTCGACGCCCCGGATCTTGTGAGCCTCCGCGTCGAACACATCGATGAAATGCTTGCCGATGGTTTTGCGTTTTTGTTCAGGATCGCTGACACCCTCTAGGGCGGTCAGGAACTGCGCCCCCGCATCCACCGCAATCAAAGGAATGTTGTAGTGTGATCTGAATAAGTTGACGACCTGCTCGCCTTCCCCATGCCGCATCATGCCTGTATCAACGAAAATGCACGTCAGTTGATCACCGATGGCTTCGTGAATGAGCACCGCGGCGACCGCGCTATCGACGCCTCCCGACAAGCCACATATCACTTTGGCCTTGCCCACCTGTTCGCGAATACGTTCGATTTCGGTGGCACGAAAAGCTCGCATGCTCCAATTGTTGCCGATGCCGCAGATCTTGTGCACGAAATGTCCCAAAAGCTTAGCGCCGTCTGGCGTGTGAACGACCTCGGGGTGGAACATGGTGCCGTAATAGTGTCTTTTCTCATCGACGATAAAAGCAAAAGGGGCACCTTCGCTGGTGGCGGTGACCCGGAAGCCAGGGGGAAGCTGCGTGACCCGATCGCCATGGCTCATCCAAACCTGCTGGCTCGATCCCTTAGGCCAAAAATCCGCGTAGAGGTCGGACGTATCCTTAATCTCCATCAGGGCCTTACCGAACTCGCGATCGTGTCCACCCTCGACTTTACCGCCAAGTTGCATGCACATTGTTTGCTGGCCGTAGCAAATCGCCAGAACAGGAACGCCCGACTCCCACACGGCGTCCGGCGCGCGCGGACTGTCTTCGTCCAGAGTTGAGCAAGGACCTCCGGAAAGGATGATGCCTTTCGGGTTCATTCCCTTGAGTTGCTCGTTCCGCATGTTGAAGGGATGGATCTCGCAATACACACCTGCTTCCCGTACGCGCCGGGCTATGAGCTGGGTGACTTGGGATCCGAAGTCCAGAATGAGGATACGGTCGGTGTCTTGCATCAAATATCCTTCGCTAATGCCTTGAAAAGTCAGAGAAAGGGTCGCCTCCCTTTTTATTAAACGATTCAGTGCTATATAGGAAGCGCCAGCTTGCTGGCTATGGCGATAAACGCTTTGTGGAATAGACGTTGCGGACCCGGGGGCGGTACCCGGCGCCTCCACCACAAAGCCTGCGGAAACAGGCTTTGTGGCGGGGGCGAAACAGGATCGACGCGCGTAGTAAAGACAGGGTTTTTGCTCGGCATGATACCGCCGTTATCGGGTCAATTCTACAAATGCCAACGACAACGTTGACATGAGCAAGGTTGCAATCGCCGCCTAATGTTCGCTTAGCGAATATAAGGCAGTATTGCACTTTGCGCGGCCCGGGGGGCGCCGGGCAACAGAAGCCCCCCACTCTTTGCAATGTTGCGAAAAGTATGAGAATAAGAACCCGTATGCGGGTGTAGCTTAGTGGTAAAGCTCCAGCCTTCCAAGCTGGCTATGAGGGTTCGATTCCCTTCACCCGCTCCATTTTTTTCCCCGCTATCCACTTTTACCTCCCTCTTAATATAAGAGTTGTTCGCTTTCACGGTTTCGGGTTGTTCACTCGTTGCTCAACCTTCTTCATGGCTGCCTTCGCTAAACGCTGGCAGACGTTAACATCACAAAATCTGACCGAGCAGGCGCGTATGTGCGGGAGGCCCTGTCGCTAATGCTTAGGCCCATTTCACCGGCTTCGGATTGCGTTGATCAAAGTTCATCTGGTGCCAATAAGGATAGGCAGGTGTCACGGCACTGGCCGCATCGAGACGGGCCATTTGTTCGGGCGTCAACTTCCAGCCCAAAGCGCCAAGATTTTGCCGAAGCTGCTCCTCGTTACGCGCACCAATGACAATGTTACAAACCGTGGGTCGTTGCAGCAGCCAGTTGAGCGCTATCTGCGGCACCGTTTTTCCGGACTCGCTGGCAAGCATATCGAGCGCGTCCACCACTTTGTATAAATAGTCTTCGGGCACTTGTGGTCCGCCTACGGCACCGCCTTTGGCAATGCGTCCGTCGGCGACTTTCTGGCCGCGCCGCATCTTACCCGTCAGTCGCCCCCATCCGAGCGGGCTCCACACCATGAGACCCACGCCTTGGTCCAGCCCGAGCGGCATCAACTCCCATTCATAGTCCCGGCCGACCAGGGAATAGTAGCCTTGATACACCACATAACGCGCAAGGCCGTATTTCTCCGCCGTAGCTAACGCTTTCATCACATGCCAGCCCGAGAAGTTCGAGCAGCCGATATAGCGAACTTTGCCGCTGGCGACGAGGTTATCGAGAGCGCTCAAGGCTTCTTCCATAGGTGTCAGAGCATCAAAACCGTGCATGAAATATAAATCGATATGGTCGGTGCCAAGGCGCTTCAAACTGGCTTCGCACGCTTGAATAATGTGAAAGCGCGAGGAGCCCAGATCATTCACGCTGTCCCCCATTGGGAATGTAGCCTTCGTCGAGACCAGAACCTTCTCGCGCCGGCCCTTGATGGCGGCGCCAAGAATTTCTTCCGACAGTCCTTGCGAATAGATGTTGGCCGTATCAAACAGGTTTAAGCCGTACTCCAGGCAAATATCGACAAGCCGCGTCGCCTCTTGGGCATCCGTCGTTCCCCATTTTTGGAACATCTCGCCTTTGCCGCCAAAGGTGCCGGTGCCAAGACTAAGAGCCGGTACCATGAGGCCGGAACGGCCAAGCTGTCTGTACTCCATGGATCTCTCCTTGCTTTTTTTACCAGATAAACGGGATAAGGCGCCGGCGGGTTTGCTGTCGATAAGACCCATAACCAGGTAAATTTTCGAGCAGGACCCGCTCTTCCTCGGTCAACCGCACAATAAGGAGCGCGACAAGCGGCAGGGCTAGCAAAAGCGCCCACCAGGAGCCCAGCGCGAGCGGTATGCCTGCAAAAACCAGGATGAAGCCACTATACATCGGATGTCGAACGTGCCGGTAAAGGCCGTTCGTGATCAGGGCCTGGTCATGCTCGACATGGATAATGCTCGAGGCGAAACTGTTTTGCCGCAAGACGGTCAGGTACACGACCAAACCGCCGGCAAAGAGAACATAGCCGGCCGCGACATACGACAGCGCCATATGGGACCAGCCGTTCCGGATGTCGAGCCCGGCAACAATAAGAAGACCAAGGACCAAAAGGTTCATGATACGACGGATACTCTTTTGCGATTTTTCGACTTCACCCTTGTGCCCTTGCAACCTGCGCTCAAGCAGAGCTGGATCCGCCTTCCACATATACGCCATGTTCAGCACGGTAAAAACCAGGACAGCGGCCAGAAAAGTCCAGATGCGCGGCACATCATAGGAGCCCGCCGCAAGGAAAAGCGGGGCACCCATGAAAACTTGAAGCGCAATAAGTTGCGACAATGCCTTTTTTGCGAGCGCGTGCATCGTGAAGATTATGACCCGGCCTTAACCGAATTGATAGCCCGACACCAAAGCCCCCATGACCCGGTCCGAGAATATCCTTTGTCCGCCGATGTTGCGGGCCGCACCTGACACGACCATAAGCGGAATTAGGTGTTCTTCACGTGGATGGGCCTGCCGCGCACCGGGTGCGTATTGCCACTGAGAAAGCGCGGCGGACCGGGCGATCGGCTCCGCCGCCACGATCCCGTCCAGCCAGGCACCAAATTGATCGGAGGTGGTCTTTGCATCCGCCCCGCCCTTAAAGAACTCCCGCAAATTGTGATAACTCATGCCACTACCAACAATAAGGATGTTGTCCTGGCGCAGCTCGGCCAGCGCTTCGCCGGCAGCTATGTGCAAGGCGGCATCGAGCCCTGCTTTCAACGACAGCTGAATGATCGGGATATCGGCTTCAGGGTAGATGAGTTTGAACGGCACGAAAACACCGTGATCAAATCCTCGTTGCGCATCAAGTGTGACAGGAAGATGCGCGGCCGTCAGAATCTCGGCTACGCGCCGCGCCACCTCTGGCGCCCCCGGCGCGGGATATTGAATTTCATAAGTGTGGGCCGGAAAGCCATAATAATCATAGATGAGCGATGGAGCGGGATGGGCGGTAACGGTAAAGGCCTCTTCTTCCCAATGCGCCGAGACGACGACAATAGCCCGTGGCCTGACAGGCAGTGTGCCGGCCAATCCTCTCAGCCAGACTTCCATGTTTTTCCAAGTACTGGGAGGATCCCAGTCCATGAAGAAGCACGGCCCGCCCCCATGAGGGATATAAAGGGCGGGCTGCGCTTCCTTCATCGCTACACGCCCTTCGCTGAGGCGGCGCGACCTCGCGCCAGGTCTTGCGCGACTTTGGCAACGCGTGCGCCCAGATGCTCAGCTGTCTTCAGATCGAATGCGCTCGGCGCAACGTCAGCCCCCTGGTCAGCGTTGGATTGCGCTCCGGCCCCGAGGAAAAACCCGTGGCGATTTAACGTTTCCTCGGTGGTGTCCGATTTGTTATGTCCCGGCATTAAGCCAAGGCTGACCCAGATCATGCTGTGCTGCGCGGCGAAGACGCTCAGTTGAAAGAGGGTCGAAAGCTTATCGCCCGAACGCGACGCCGAATTCGTAAAACCCGCCGCTAGCTTATTGGCCCATTTGCCTTCCATCCAAACCTTGGAACTGGCATCCATAAAGGCTTTGAAGGGTGCGGAGGCGCTTCCCATGTAGGTTGGGGCACCAAAAATAATTGCATCCACGCTTTCAAGTGCGGCCCAGTTTTTGTCGATATCCTCGACTTTGATCAAAAGACTTTTACTGCCCGCCACGGAGCCCGCGCCTTGGGCGACGGCTTCGGCTTGCTTAGCGGTGTGGCCATAACCACTATGATAAACGACGGCAACGGTAACATTCATAATCAATCTCCAAGGTTAAAACGGCGAAAAACCGCCGTTGCACAGGACAAGCGGCTACGATATAGTTCTTAGGTATGATTTGTATAGTAGGCAGTTAGAGGATACCGGAGATGAAAAAACATACCGTCAAGATAACCACAAAAAATCAAAGTTCTTTTGTAACGACGCACAACGTGGCGCCGACCGAATGCACAAGCGGATCCAAGGACTGTCCTGTCTTCACCACACTGAGCCTGATTGCCAATAAATGGTCCATTAGCATTCTCTCGCAACTGCTCCGCGCCGACAATCGCACGCTGCGCTTCAATGCTTTGAAAAAGGCGCTGGGTACGATCACACAGCGGGAGCTGACAAAGCATCTGCGCCAATTTGAGGAATTCGGCATCGTGGATCGCACGGTGTATCCTGAAAGCCCACCGCGCGTCGAGTATACGCTGACGTTACTTGGCGGCTCTCTCTGTGAACCCATCCAGGCGTTATCGCTCTGGGCCGAAAAGTATGGCGAGCGCGTGCAGCAAAAGCGCCATGATTTTCTAAAGAAAAAACTGGCCGCCTGAGACATGTCGAACGTGGCTTTGAATAGTCTTGGATTCGCCAAGGCGCCCAAAGACACTCGCGTGGTCGTCGCCATGTCGGGCGGCGTGGACAGCTCGGTTACGACGGCCTTGCTGGCGGAACAGGGTTATGACGTCGTTGGCATCACACTTCAACTCTACGATCAGGGAGCCATGGCGGCGCGCAAGGGCGCCTGCTGCGCTGGGCAGGATATCTACGACGCACGCAGCGTGGCCGAAAAGATCGGCATTCCGCATTATGTGCTGGATTACGAGAGCAAATTTTCCCAAAGCGTAATGGACGATTTTGCCGACAGCTATTTGCGCGGCGAGACTCCGATCCCCTGCGTACGCTGCAATCAGAACGTGAAATTCCGCGATCTGCTGGCAACGGCGCGGGATCTGGGGGCCGAGGCTTTGGCAACCGGGCATTATGTGCGGCGGGTCATGGGGCGGACCGGCGCCGAGTTGCATCGCGCGGTCGATGACAGCAAGGATCAGAGCTATTTTCTCTTCACCACGACACAAGCTCAGCTCGATTTCCTGCGCTTTCCGCTCGGCGACTTCAGCAAGGCCGAAACGCGAGCCCTGGCGGAACGATTTAACCTGCCCGTGGCGCTCAAACCCGATAGCCAGGATATCTGTTTCGTACCCAATGGCGATTATGCCAGCGTTGTCGAAAAGCTCCGGCCCGGCGCCGCGGAGCCAGGTGAGATCTTAGATATCAAGGGCAATATTTTGGGCCAGCACGAGGGCATCATCAATTTCACCGTGGGCCAGCGCCGCGGCATTAATATCGGGCATCGCGATGGGGAAAATAACGAGCCCCTTTACGTCCTGCGCCTCGACGCGGCGCTAAAACAGGTGATTGTCGGTCCCAGGGAAGCTCTCGCCAAAACAGCCGTCTCTTTAAGGGAGATAAATTGGCTCGGCGGCTCGGTTCCAGAAGACGGAATTGAAGTGGCCGTCAAACTACGGTCCGCCCAGACCCCTCTGCCTGGCCGTTTTCGTATGCGCGGCGACAGCGGAACCATCGAGCTTGGCGCCCCGGCCTTTGGGGTTGCTCCGGGCCAGGCGGGAGTTGTTTACCAAGGGGAACGGGTGCTCGGCGGGGGCTGGATTCAGGCAGCGTAAAAGGTTTCAGCGCCCCCCCAGAACAGTTGTTCGGCGAGGAGTAAGGCACTAACCTCGGGGCTTGGGATGCGAATCATATTGTTGCCAATTCTGTTCGGATTTGTCGTGGATCGCCCATGGGCTAAGCCCGGCAAAGGCCGCGGGAGCTTTTTCCGCATGTAGGGGCGGCGGCGCCTGAGATGGTCGTCGCCGCTCGAACATGATCGCCGAACGGATCGTAAGAAAGTTTTTCGCAGGCGCAAAGTTGATAGTACTGGAACCAGGAGCTTGCATGGCTGATATTTTCGTCATCGACGATCAACACCCCGAAGACCTCGCCATGCTACAGGCGCTTTACTCCCGCAGCCCTGCGAGCGTCCTCAGCCATCTGGAAAAACTGAAACAGACCGGCAGCGGCAAGTTCATGGACAATTATTATGTGGGGTATGGCCACGCCTCGATCGGCGATTGTGGAGCCACGACA
>JALYJG010000072.1 GCA_030775365.1 Pseudomonadota bacterium | reverse complement strand
AGCGAGAGGTGCTCAAGACCCTGCAGATGAGTGCGGATTCTTTGCTAAGCCTGATCAACGATCTTTTGGATATATCGAAGATCGAAGCCCGAACGGTCGAACTCGAACATGTGCCCTTTAGTCTCACGCGCATGATGCAGGAAATCATCAGTATGCTGGGCGTGCGTGTTCGTGAAAAAGGCTTGGTCTTCACATGCGAAAATAACGCGGTGGAAGGCCAAATGTTCATGGGCGATCCGACCCGGCTGCGCCAAATCGTTCTCAATCTCTGCAGCAATGCGATTAAATTTACGGAAAAGGGCGGCGTTAAGGTGCATATCCATTGCGCCGCGACCGCTGATCCAAAACGGGCCGATGTACAAATCGTTGTTTCGGATACCGGAATCGGCATCGCTGCCGACAGCCTTGACACTATCTTCCATAAATTCGTCCAGGCCGACGCCTCGATCAACCGGAAATACGGTGGGACCGGCCTTGGCCTAGCGATCACCAAAACGCTCGTTGAAATTATGGGCGGAACGCTTAAGGCTGACAGCACGCCCGGCGAAGGTTCGAGTTTTAGGGTCGAAATTCCGCTCGAATTTGCCGATAGCGCCGACTTACAGAATTTTGACGGATCTCTCTCGGCTGTCGTCGAAACCAGCGTGACGGTTGAGCAGAAGCTCAAGATTCTTCTGGTCGAAGATTACATGCCGAACGTGATGGTTGCGACCACTTTTCTGGAGTATTTCGGCTATTTGTTCGATGTCGCGACCAATGGGATGGAAGCCATCGAAAAAATAAAGGCCAACACCTACGCCGCCGCCCTTATGGATGTGCAGATGCACGGCATGAACGGCCTTGAGGCTACCAAATTCATCCGCGAATACGAAAAGAAGGAAGGCCGGCCGCGGCTACCTATCATTGGAATGACGGCGCATGCGCTCACGGGCGATCGCGAGCGTTGCCTGGGTGCGGGCATGGACGATTATATCGCCAAGCCATTCAATCCGACGGAGTTGGAACAAAAGTTAAGGCTCATTACGGCCTAGAGCTTTTTGGCCTGCTGTTCCAGCGCGGCCGCAATCGACTGGATCACATGCGACCAATCGTCCTGCCGGCTCTGCCTGAACAGGCGCAAACTCGGATACCAAGGGCTATCGTCCCGGTCCAAGAGCCAGCGCCAGCAGCCGTCAAACCGGGATAGGACCCAGACCGGCTTGCCTAAGGCACCGGCCATGTGGATGACCGATGTATCCACCCCGATCACAAGATCGAGGTTGGCGATCAGCGCGGCCGTGTCAGCAAAATCTGTCATCTCATCCATGTAATTCGTCATGGCCAAGGCGGGAAGATCGGCTATTTGCTCAGCTGCCGGACCTTTTTGCAGACTGAAAAACCGCACATTTGCCATTCGTGTGAGAGGGGCCAGTGCAGCCAGGTTGATGCTGCGCCGGCGGTCGACAGCATTGGCGGTCGGGTTGCTGTGACGAGCATTCCCCGCCCAGACGATGCCGACCTTCAATTCTTGCGTCCGGCCGAGCCGGTTGCCCCAAAAGGCAACAGCTTGCTGGCTCGGATAAAGATAGGGAACCGCGTTCGGAACTGTAGCGAGGTTCGTACCCATAAGAAGCGGCAGGCTCATTAGGGGCGCGTGACAATCATAAGGCGGCAAGGGCTCTCCCTCCGGCACGACAGCCACAACACCGTCCACGCTCGTGAAGAGGCGCGCCAGACTTGACGGACAGCGCAGCACGATGCGGCCGCCAAGTTGCTTGATGAGGGAGGCGTAGCGGACGAATTGGATACAATCCCCTAGACCCTGTTCACCTTCCAAAAGGATCGTTCTGCCTGCCAGCACTTGGCCGTCCCAAAGTGGCTTGTCTGTCCTTGGGGGCTTTGCCCCCTTCATTCGCCAGCGCCATTCATATCGCCGCCAGCCCGCCTCCATGTCCCCCATTAGCAAAAGCAGCATGGCCTCATTCACGCGAGATTCGGCATGGTCGGGATGGATTGCGGACGCTTTGCGAAAATGCTCGAGCGCTTCAGTGAGTTTGCCTTGATCGCGCAGCAACACGCCGAGATTGTTGTACGCCTCGGCATGATGCGGCCTCAGGCGCAGGGTTTGTTCGTACGCCGCCATGGCGTCCGCAATTTTACCTTCGTCTTTAAGCGCGTTGGCCCGGTTGTAACAGGCATCCGCATTCTCGGGATCAATCTGCAGCGCGCGCGCATAATGCTGCATTGCAACCCCATATTGCCCCAACTCTCTCATCACATTGCCAAGATTGATGTGGGCTGGGACGAGTGCGGGCTGAAGAGCCAGAGCACGTTCGTAATGAGCCTGTGCAGCTGTCCAATTGCCCTGATCCTGCAACAGGCAGGCAAGATTATAATGCGCCGCCGCGAAATCCGGCTGAAGCTGCAAGGCCCTTTCATAATGCTGCACGGCCTCGGCCAGATGACCTTGATCTTTTTCGATATTGGCAAGATTGCTGTAATAAGCTGGAGCGTCGCTTTTGATGAGAATGGCTTGCCGTATCAACTGGCGCGCCGTATCCAGCTGGCCCGCGCCGTGAAGGATGACGCCGCGCAAATGGAGGCTGTCAGCATGGCGGGGTTCGGCCGTTAAAATCCGCTTATAGAGTGTGTCCGCCTCTTCGAGCCGGCCGGCCTGATGATAGCTTAAAGCTTCCCTAAACAGGTTATGCAGGCTGGCTGGCTCCATAAGCGGGATTGTGCTCACCCTTCATGACTTTGATCCTTAGAGTGTGCAGGGCCCAAGCTCAAAGATCAATGCCATGGACCCTCCCGTGAACAAGGTGCGGCTCGCATTTGTCCATAGAAGGCGTTGAACTTACAAGACACAGGCATCAATTTCTCTGGCGGAACTTAACTGAGCTCGTGGGAACTGCCCTGAACGGGTTTGAACTCCCTTGAACTCATCTGGCGTCCGTTCCATGTTAATAGCCCGCGACGATCCGGCGGAAATTTCCAAAATAAGGCCCCTTTCAAATGCCCCTGGCCCTGACTGACGTAACTTTGAGCGCCGTCACAGCCATCAATCACGAGTTAACCGTGCGGGCGATGGTGGAATGCCTGAAACATTGTTCCTTTGCCGACGTAGTTCTTGTGTCCGATAAGCCCGTCAAGGCACCGTTTCGGGTGGAAATTATGCCTCCCTTTCCGGACGGCCGTTACTACGCGCCCTTCATCTGTCGTAACCTCGCTCGATATACGGCCTCGCCCTTCAATCTCTTGGTCCAGTTCGACAGCCATGTTGTCGACCCTGGGGCCTGGAGCGGCAGATTCCTCGAATATGATTATATTGGTGCCAAATGGCCGTGGCATCCGCCACATCGGCGCGTCGGCAATAGCGGGTTTTGCTTAAGGTCGAAAAAACTTCTCGATATCCTCGCCGGCACGCTTCTCCCGCCAACCGGACAGTTCGTGGACGACATTTTCATCTGCGTCACCATCCGTGATTGGCTTGAGCGGGTCCATGGCATTAAAATAGCTCCCGAAGATGTGGCCGACGCTTTTTCCTATGAGCGGCATACGCCCCTGTCCCCGACTTTTGGCGTTCACGGCCTCTTCAACTTTTGGCGCCACACGAGCGACGATGAGATGGAAAGGATACCGCGCCTACTTGACGATCTCTATGTGCCGTCGCGGGCGTATGTTGAGGTGCTTTTACATTACTATGCGTCGCGCAACATGCCCGTCTTTTCGAGCTTGTACCAAAGGCTGCGCGATCACCTGGGCGCCGAACCGACGCAGACACATTTATTGAGTTATGTGCCCGATCCCGCCTATATCGGGGAACTCATAACGACCGGGGATGGCGCGTCGGCGGCTCGTATTGGTCGTCATGCCGAGGCATTGAAAGGCCGCGTATGATCAGCGGGACCGAGAGGCATCGAACGATTTTTTGGCAGCTCTCTTTGGCAGCATTGATCGTCATCATCGTTTTGCTGCCTTGGAAATGGCTCGTGGCCGAGCGCCTTAAAAGCATGTTGGCGACGCAAGGATTGCATGACGTCCAATTGACAGTCGCGCATATCGGTATAGCCAGCGTGGTGCTTGAAAACATAAGGATACCGGGCGATCCACCCACCACCCTTGAGCATGTGATGCTCGATTATTCACCGCTCGATCTTTTCGCTGGCAAAGCGAGGGGGCTGGCGCTCACGGGGTTCAGCCTCGAGGCGCGCTCTGAGGGTGGTCGTTGGACCGTGGCGGGGTTCCAAAAGCAACCCGGCCCTCTGAAGGCGCCCCAATCTTCGCTACCGGTGACTGCGGAAGAGCTGCGCAGCATTCCTTTGGATGATTTGACATTGACAAAAAGCCATATGCATGTCGTAACCGCTCAGGCACAAATCGATGTGCCGCTGGAGCTGCGCTGGCGAAAACTTCCACTGCCCACGCTTACTTACGCTGGCACAGGTCTTGCGTTTAAAGCCGGGGGCCTCTCGCTCAATGCGGGCGCTGGCACCTTGGACCTCAGTTTAAAACCGCAGGAAAAGCGCTGGGAAGGGAATTGGCAGATAAAAGATATCCGCCTCGCCGGCCTGCCAATGCCTATTCCGCCACTCAACGGCACAGGCGAGATCGTGGCTGAAGCGGATCAGCTCAAGATCAAGGGAGAGCTTCTTGGTGCGGAGGGCACTTATAAGTTTCTGTTTCACTTGCGTCATTTTCTTAATGAGCCAGCAAAGGACGATCTCGTGATCGACAGCATCGCCCTGCCTTGGAAAAGCGGCATGGTTCACGCCGAAGGGATCACATGGCCCTTCGAGGGACATAAGCTCGTCAGCGGAACTATCGAGATGCAGCATATTGCTGCCGCCGAGCTTCTTCGCTCCTTCACGGGAAATAAGGCAACCGCAACGGGAAGCTTATCGGGTGCCTTGCCAATGACTTTTGGTGCCGATGGTAAGATAACCCTGCATGAGGGGCGCATGACGAATGAAGGCCCGGGTGTGATCGCGCTGGCGCCCGAGGCGATCCCAGGCGAAAATGACAACATTGTGCTTCTGCGTGAGGTTTTGCAGGATTTTCACTACACCGTGCTCACTTTCGATATGAACAGCCAGGAAGGCAATTCGCTGAAAGTCCGAATGGATCTCGAAGGCGGAAATCCTGCCGTTTACGCCGGGCGCCCTGTCAAAGTAGGTGTGACACTCGGCGGGGATGTGCTAGGATTGATCGAGGAAAATTTATCCATACTGAACGATCCCAAAAAATTTCTGGAGCAAAAGCCCCAATGATGAAAATGAGCGCTATCTTTTTTGCTAGTCTTCTTCTGGCTGCGTGCACGCCGTCCGTGCAATTGCAGGCGCCTGACAAACCGATCGAAATCAATCTGAATGTGAACATCGAACAACATATCAAGGTCGACATACAAAAAGATGTGCAGCAGGCGATCACCAAACACCCCGATGTCTTCTAAAGGAGGTCTTTTATGAAATTTCGCTCTTTGGCGCTGGTTACCCTTTTTCTCAGTCTTATGGCCTTTCCAGCTCTCGCGCTTGATCTTCATGAAGCCCGCCATACAGGTCTAGTCGGGGAGAAGACCGACGGGTATGTCGCAGCTATTAAGCCGACAGCCGATGTCCAGGCGCTCGTCCAGAGCGTGAACGATAAGCGTCTGCAGGAATATACCCGTATTTCAAAGCAGAACGGACAACCGGTCGATGTAGTGGCAAAGCTTGCCGCCCAGCAGATTATCAACAATCTCGGCCAGGGCGACTCTTATCAGGGGACGGACGGAAGCTGGAAGACACGCTGATAAAGTCCGTCACGCATCTCTGGCTTAAAGAGCATCCGATCGCTTCTTCTCGAAGCGCTTCATGAGGTAGGGCAGGGCGGCCGGCACAACACTTGTGATCGCAACCTGGATCAGTTGGTGCCGCCGGCGGGGATTTGTGTAGAGCTGAAAGCCCGTCCAAACGATACCAGCTGCCGCTATCAGAAATTCTTTATCCGATAGCAGAGGTTTGAGCTTCGAGGACTCCTCTTGCAATCGGTCCGTGCCGCGGACGAGGGAGTCTTTCAGTCGCTTTTTAAAAGTCATCGGCGAGTTACCCTCCGTTGCTCTCGATGCGGGCCGCTGCGTTCGGGATCCATTTGCGGTCCCACTTGAGGCCCCTTAAGGTCCACGAAGAACCTGCGCGCTCACGCTCGCAAATGGCCCCGCACGTCCCGATCAATCCATGGCCGCCATAAGAAAACAATAGGGCTGTGCCGGTGGGAGAGATCCGCTTTGAGGAGCGGCCTGTTCTCAACCGCCAGCGCCTTTGCTTTCGCTCAAATCCAGCGCCGGATCCGGGCAAAAACGACTGTCGCGACGGCGATCAGAATGATACAGGCCATCATGGCCCAGAAGCCAACATTCTCGACAGGACTTACAGGCGTCTTCATCAACATTGTTGAAATGCCGACCACGACAGAGGCCGGGACCCAGACGAACGAAAACAATGTCAGCGCCTTGATGACCTCGTTGGTCTTCATCGTTGTCCGCGTCGTGAACATATCGAATGAGCCGATCAGGAGTTCGCGCGCATTTTCTACGGCATCAATCGCGATCTCAAGACGCTCATTGAGTATCGGGAACAACATCTCATCTTCTGCTGACTTCCGCTCCTGAAATTCGCGGCGAAGCAACCCTGTGTATACCTCACGATGCGGAGTAAGCGAGCGCCGGATGAAGGCGACACTTTGACGCAGCTTTGACATATCCAGCAAGAGGTCCTGGCGCTGATAGGGCATCAGAGCCTTTGCGTCGAGCTTGTCAATTTCCTTTTCGAGTTCTTCGACGATCCTGAAATACCCCGTGATGTGCCAGTCCAGCAGCCCGGCCAGAAAGGACTCCGAATCCAGCGTGCCAAGATCTGTGTCGGATTTCCGGCTGTCGTCAAAATTTTCCAGAAACGAGACCGGCTCACGGTGGAATGTCACGATGAGATTCGGGCGGATAATGAAATCGACTTCGTTCAGGCGGATCGTGCCATCGACCTTCTCAATGGCATTAATATTGAGTTGCGAATAATGGCCGTAGTCGGTCAGGCGAGGCCGTGCCCCTTTCGTCAAAAGAAAGCGCATTGAATCTCGCCGGAGACTCAGCAACTCTCGCAGGCGCGCCGTTTCCTCGCCCTCGACCGATGTGATATCCACCCACAGGAGCTGTTTATCGTGCAAGCCGGCTATGAGTTCCGGGCTCAGAGCTACAGGCCTGTCCGTGCCGGTCGAATCGTACAAATAAGAAGTAATAGGCATCGAGGCTCTCCCGGAAACGGCCCGCCTAAGACTGAGGCGCAGAAGCCGTAGTCTAGAATAGATTCACATAAGCACACGATCCTTATTGGCGCCTTATTGGCCTCTGATTTCGCGCGGCCTAGGCTTTGCATGCCCGAGAATCCTGACCCGTTCGAATAGTGCTAAAAATGTTCCCCCTTTTATCACGGTTTAAGATATCGTTTTGGTCAAACAACGGGGGCATAGAATGAACAAAGGTCCGAGTTTTGCACAGCTCTCCATCGCCAGAGGAATTATGGCATCACTGTTTGCGGCGTCCGTGTTTATCGCGTCGCCCGCCAAAGCCGCGCTCGCCCCTGGCGACACGGCGCCGGACTTTACGGTACAAGCCTCGCTGGACGGCAAGCCGTTTACCTTCGTTCTCGCTGATGCTTTGAAGCAGGGGCCGGTCGTTTTGTACTTTTATCCGGCTGCTTTTACGCATGGATGCACGATCGAAGCGCATGAGTTTGCCGAGGCAACTTATGATTTCAAATTGCAGGGAGCGTCGGTGATCGGCGTTTCGCATGATCCGATCGATACCTTGAACAAGTTTTCAGTTTCGGAGTGCCGCAGTAAGTTTGCCGTCGCCGCCGATACCGATGGTAGTGTTATGAAAGCCTATGACGCGGTTATGCTGAAGACGCCGAACATAGCCGATCGGACCTCTTACGTTATTACGCCTGACCACAAGATCCTATATGCTTACTCGGCCCTCAATCCCGATCAGCACGTGGCTAATACGATGCATGCGCTTCAGGCTTGGCGCGCCGATCACCCGAATGCGCATTAAAGCCAGTCGCAGTTGCCCTCCGGAAGGGGCCTGACCCTATAGTTAATGCTGCAGGATCCAGATTTTGCCGCCGATGTCGGGCGCTGATTGCTCTTGGGCCCCGGAATCTCGCTCTTAATCGTTGCCTCTTGCTCCATTTGTCGGTATTTACCCAATATCGGGGCGTAGCACAGCTTGGTAGTGCGCAAGTTTTGGGTACTTGAGGTCGCGAGTTCGAATCCCGCCGCCCCGACCATCTTACCCAATGTCTGACCCGGAGAGACCCCGCGCCTTTCCGCCCTATCGGCCAGCGCCGTGGTGCGGCCGTCACCAAAGTCGTCAAGGACGGGGGGCGGGGTAGACGGAATAGCTGTGGATTTGTGGCGGGGTCACTCCACAGGGTGCGGTCTTTGTGCATGTTTCCCCGCCAAACACGGTGATTGTGCCCGCATAGGAGGCGGCCCTGTACTCTCCATCTGGCGCAGCCGTGCGAACGCCGTTCGGGAAAGTGACCATGGCATTCCAAGGTCCGTTACCGCCCGTTTGGCAAAGCTCTAATTTCGAGTCCTTTTGCACAGGGCCGCTTATTAC
>JALYJG010000071.1 GCA_030775365.1 Pseudomonadota bacterium | reverse complement strand
AGATTTGGCTCTCCCGGCATAGGGTGCTAAAACAAAAAGAATCAACCCCTTATTATTTGGTGCCATGAATAGCCCTCTTCCAAAATTAGTACTTATTGTGGAAGATAATGACCTGAACACGAAGCTGTTCCGAGATTTGATCGAAGCTCACGGTTACCGGACTCTCCACACGCATGATGGCATGGAGGTGATGGATATGGCGCGCCAGAACAAGCCGGATGTGATCGTCATGGATATTCAGCTGCCGGAAGTCTCTGGCCTCGAGGTCACCAAATGGCTCAAGAATGACGCCGAATTGAAACACATTCCTGTGATCGCCGTTACGGCTTTCGCCATGAAGGGCGATGAAGAAAAAATACGGGCCGGCGGCTGCCAGGAATACCTATCCAAGCCTATCACCGTTCATGAATTTATCGGCGCCATAAAACGGTTCCTTGAACCACAACCCTCTGCCTAGGAAAGTCAGGTCAAATGTCAGCACGCATCCTCGTCGTCGATGACAACCCTCTCAACGTCAAGCTTCTAGCAGCAAAACTTCTGCATGATTACTATGTCGTCAGCACAGCTAACAGCGGCGCGGAAGCCTTGCAAAAGGCTGAGGAGGAAAAACCGGACATCATCCTCCTCGATGTGATGATGCCCGACATGGATGGGTTTACGACTTGCAAGGCAATTCGCAACAACCCGGCAATTGCCCATATTCCTGTCGTCATGATTACCGCCCTTTCGGACTCGGCCGATCGGCTACGCGGACTTGACGCCGGCGCTGATGATTTTCTTACCAAACCCATCAACGACATCGCGCTTATGGCCCGGGTACGATCCTTGCTCCGCCTCAAAATGATCATGGATGAGTGGCGCCTGCGCGAGGCGACCTTGAGCGAGTTCAGCGATGAGCCTTTACGCGAGGAAACGGCCGCGAACATCCTTGAGGGTGGGCACGCTTTGCTGATCGAGGACGACCCTATTCAGCGTGATGCGATCGTGGGCTGCCTAAAAGCGCTCGCCGTTCAGGTAACGTGCGTCCAGAAGATTGCCGAAGCCGCGGTGCTCGCGCGGAACGAAAATTATGATGTGGCCTATATCAGCGTAGAACTCCAGACCGAAGACGGACTGATGCTATGCTCGACCTTGCGGGCCTCCGAAGTCACGCGACAGCTGCCGGTACTTCTGATCGGCAGCGATACAGAGATGCTAAGAATTGCCAAAGGGCTCGACCTCGGGGCCAACGACTACCTCCTCCGCCCCATCGACGCGAACGAACTCAAAGCGCGCACACGCACCCAGTTGCGGCAAAAGCGCCATTACGACCGTATGCGTCGCAATTATGAACACAGCTTCGTCATGGCCCTAATTGACCCGCTGACGGGCGCGTTCAATCGACGATATTTGGACGCCCAGTTGCCGCGGCTTTTGACGCGGACGGTCATTTCAAAAAAACATTTGTCCGTGTTGATGGTCGACATCGACTTCTTCAAAAAAATCAACGATCTGCATGGTCACTCGGCTGGTGACATTGTCCTGCGGGAAGTGGTAGGGCGAATGATCAGAGGCCTGCGCCCGTCCGACATCGTCGTGCGCATGGGCGGTGAGGAGTTCGCGGTCATATTGCCCGAAACCGACGTCGCGGCTTCGCTGGTAGCCGCCGAACGCGTTCGGGCCTACGTCGCCGAAGCGCCGATCGTTCCTGAGGCCAACGGCCCCTCCGTGCTAGCCACGATAAGCGTCGGCGCGGCATCCTTGCGGCCCGGCGTAGCCGAGACAGCGGACATGCTCCTCAAGCGGGCGGATACAGCGCTCTATAAAGCCAAAGAAAGTGGACGAAACCGGGTGGTCGCGGAATCCCCGCCTTGATCAGGCGACGGCTATATGCTGTTCGCGCGACTTAAGGAACCGCAGGGCCGGATTTTCCTCCATGGTGCGGTTCAAATGCCAGGCGTTGCGCGCCAGAAAAACCAGCGCCCCGTCATGGTCCTCAGCCAGGTTGCCCCGCTGCGTCTCCGCAAAAAGTTTTAATACGCTCGGATCGTCCGCTTCGATCCAACGGGCCGCCTCGACGCCCGCACTCTCGAATTTGGCAGGCAAGCCATATTCCGCCTCAATACGCGCAGCCAGGACTTCGAACTGCAGCGGTCCCACGACGCCCACGATCCACTCCGCGCCCGTCAGCGGCTTAAAGACCTGGGAAGCCCCTTCCTCGGCGAAATGCTCCAAGGCCCGGCGCATGTGCTTGATCTTCATCGGATCGCCAATATGCACGCGCTGAAGCAGCTCAGGCGCAAAGCTTGGAACTCCCGTAAAGCGTAGATCTTCGCCTTCCGTCAGCGTGTCGCCGATACGCAGAGTGCCATGGTTGGGGATGCCCATAATATCCCCCGCATAGCCGTCTTCGGCCAGTTCACGATCCCGCGCCAGGAAAAGCACCGCATTGTTCACGGCCATTTGCTTGGCGCTGCGGACGTGGAAAAGCTTCATTCCGCGACGGAAATGGCCCGAGCACAGCCGCACGAACGCTATGCGGTCCCGATGATTGGGATCCATATTGGCTTGCACCTTGAACACAAAACCTGTGACCTTGGTCTCCTCCGGTGTCACGACCCGCTTATCCGCCTGCTGCGTGCGCGGAGCCGGGGCGTATCCCGCCAGTCCGAGCAGCAATTCGCGTACGCCGAACGTATTCACGGCGCTACCAAAATAAACTGGCGTCAAATGCCCGGCCCGATAAGCGGCCGGATCGAAGGGCGGGCACAGCCCGCGCACCATCGCCACATCGTCGCGCAATTTCCGCGCCGTCTCGGCGCCGAGCAATTCATCGAGCTTGGGATCGGTCAGGCCATCGCAAGCAATGCCCTCGACGACCTTTGTGCCTTTTGTGCGGTCCATAAGGATAAGGCGGTCGCGAATGAGGTCATAGCAACCTTTGAAGTCCCGCCCCATGCCAATCGGCCAGCTCGCAGGGGTAACATCGAGCGCCAGGGTCTGCTCAATTTCGCTCATAAGATCGAAGGGATCACGCGCCTCTCGATCCATTTTGTTGATAAAGGTCATGATGGGCACGTCGCGAAGACGACAGACCTCGAACAATTTGCGCGTCTGCGTTTCTATTCCTTTCGCAGCGTCGATCACCATGACCGCGCTGTCAACAGCCGTCAAAGTGCGATAGGTGTCCTCGGAAAAATCCTCGTGCCCCGGTGTGTCAACAAGATTGAAACTGCAATCGGCGTAATCAAAACTCATGACCGAAGCCGTGACGGAAATGCCTCGGTCGCGCTCGACTTTCATCCAGTCCGAGCGCGCCCGGCGTTGTTCGCCCCGTGCTTTGACGGCACCCGCGAGCTGAATGGCGCCGCCAAAGAGAAGCAGCTTTTCGGTCAAAGTCGTCTTACCCGCATCCGGATGGGCGATGATGGCAAAGGTCCGGCGGCGCGCCACGGCCAACTGAAGAGGATTTAAGCTCATGCTGCGCTAGATAGCCGCTTTAAGGTTCTTTGTCAGCCGAAAAGGCGGCCTCGAAAGCGGTCCGTGAGAACGTCCGGACGGGAACCTCAGGGTCGCGGCAGATAGCCCGACCAGCGAACGGTCGGAACATCGACGTGTCGCCGCGTAGGCTTCAAGGGCAAGGAATAGATAACGACCGTACCTTCGGGCTCATACTCGATAACCTTCGAAACCCAATGCTCGGCCCGGTGCGGCATTTGGCTGAAGAAATGCGCAAGAGCTCTGTCAGGTCTTTGCGGCAAGATGACGACACCTGGCGAAACTTTGAGGTTAAAGCGTTCGAAGTCCGCGAAGTCGCGATCATGCGTAAAAAGCATCGCGCGATGCCTCAAGGCCATGCCATAGATCTCTTCGTCAGGCGCGCCATGCGATTTCGTCTCCGCAACGCAGGCCACAATAAAGTCCCTCGCCTGCAGCTGTTTAATAATCTGCGGCTCGAGATTGAAGTCTGCGACGATCCTAAGACGCCCATCATTACCGAGGGCCGCAAACGCATCTGAGACCGTGGGCAGAGAAGCATGCCTCATCCTCATGCCGCGCTCGCGAGGAATGGGGTCTTCATGGATAGTCTGCTTTCGCTGAGCAAACTTGAGACGGCTGGCGCGTTTAAAATGGGCCGTGTCATTTCTATTATGCGGCGTACTGAAATGGGTCATTCTTTAAAGCCGATCGATCAATAACATTCTTACCCCTAAATAACAAAATAAGAGCTATTTGTCATCGGCATTCTCGATTTGTCTGATAGGATGGCCGCCATGCCCAAACCGACCCAGAAAGAGACGAACTCTCTCGGCAAGCGCGTCAAACGCTACGCCAGCGTCTCCACCGCGATGGCGGGTTTCGGAGCTCGCGCCGCCGGCAAGTATTACTTAGGGATCGACACCGATCGACAAAAGCAGGCGGAACGGCTACGCGCCGCTTTAGGCGGGCTCAAGGGCCCCCTCATGAAAGTGGCGCAAATTCTGTCCACAATCCCGGATGCGGTGCCCAAGGAATACGCCATGGAGCTGGCTCACCTTCAGGCTGACGCCCCCTCCATGGGTTGGCCGTTCGTCCGGCGACGCATGGCTACGGAGCTGGGGCATGAATGGGAAAAGAAGTTTAAGTCGTTTGAACATGAAGCCTGCGCGGCGGCGTCGCTCGGCCAAGTCCATAAAGCCATCGGCGAGGATGGGCGCAACCTTGCTTGCAAGCTACAGTATCCCGACATGGCTTCAACGGTGGAGGCCGATCTTCGCCAGTTGAAACTAGTGCTCGCCGTATTCGAACGCTATGACAGGGCCGTCTCCACCAAGAAAGTGCAGGCTGAAATTGCCGACCGGCTTCATGAAGAGCTGGACTACGAACGTGAGTCCAAACATATCGCCCTTTACCGCACGATGCTGGCGGAGGTGGAAGGCGTGCATGTTCCGGAAGTGGTCGACCACCTTTCAACCGGTCGGCTGCTTACGATGACATGGCTCGAGGGGCAAAGGCTTGATCAGGGCCTGACAAAGAGAAGCCTGAAGTATCGTAACGCCGTTGCCGCCAATATGTTCCGCGCCTGGTACACGCCTTTTTATTATTACGGCGTTATTCACGGCGACCCGCATCTCGGCAATTACACGGTGCGCCGCGACCATAGCATCAATCTCCTCGACTACGGGTGCATTCGCGTGTTCAAGCCCGAACTCGTTCACGGGGTCATCAACCTATACAATGCGCTTAGAGACAACGACCATGACCTGGCCGTCGAAGCCTACCGCGCCTGGGGCTTTAGCCAGCCAAGCAAGGCGCTCATCGAGGTTTTGAACATCTGGGCCCGCTTTATCTACGCGCCGCTGCTCGAGGACAAGACCCGCCTCATCGAGGAAACCAATACAGGGCTCTACGGCCGGGAGATCGCCAATAAGGTGCATGAGGAACTGCGTAAAATCGGCGGCGGCATTGAGGTCCCGAGAGAATTTGTCTTTATGGATCGGGCCGCTATCGGCCTTGGTTCAGTCTTTTTGCGGTTGAAAGCCGAGATGAACTGGTACCGGATCTTCCAGGACCTAATACGCGGCTTCGATGTCGATGCTCTAGCTAAACGGCAAGCTAAGGCCTTGAAGAGTTGCGGCCTGCCGGGGCAAGATAGTTACAATTCAAGCGCATGATCATTTAACGCACCTCACCTTCATAGGTTACGATGTCTGCAAAAGTAGCAAGTTCGGCACTCTCAATACCCCACTCACGTATCCGTGAACTGGGAGAAATCGCTCTGGGAATGGAGGGTGTCTTACGACTGTCGTTTGGCGAATCGAGCGTGCCCACACCCGACTACATTAAGTGCGCGGCCCAACAAGCCCTGGCCGATGGCTTCACTTTCTACACGCAAAATGCCGGATTGCCATCCCTCCGGCAGGCACTCGCCGAGTACTACAAGAGACTGCACGGCATCGACCTCGACCCCGGAAGCGAGTTTGTTGTTTCAGCTTCCGGCGTCCAGGCGCTGAACGTCGCCATTCGTTGCACGATCGATCCGGGCGATGAAGCCCTGGTGCTGACGCCGGCCTGGCCGGTCGGCGCCTCGATCGTGCAGATGTTCAATGCGAAGGCGATCGAGGTCGCTCAACCCCTCAAGGGTGAGCGATATACGATCGATTTCGATGCACTGGAATCTGCGGTTACGCCGCGCACACGTCTTCTTCTTTACACGTCACCCTCTAATCCTTTGGGCTGGACTGCCACGGTGGAGGAGCAACAGAAATTGTTGGATTTCGCCCGCAAGCACAATTTGTGGATCATAGCCGACGAGGTTTATGAGCGTCTTAATTTTACCGGTAATGACGTTTTGACCCCGGCACCCTCCATCTTAAGGCTGGCGACGCGCGACGACGCCGTCGTGGTTATCCAGTCCTTTTCCAAGGCGTGGTGCATGACAGGATGGCGGCTCGGCTGGATGGTCGGCCGTAAGGATCTTATCGCGCGCGCGACGCTGCTCAACGAGTTTGTCGTTTCGCACGCGCCAAGCTTTCTGCAGAAAGCAGCGGAAACAGTGCTGCGGGACGGCGAGAGCGAACTCCTGACGATGCTGACGAAGCTAAGGCACAACCGCGATTTCTGCCTGCAAGCCTTGCGGAAAATCCCCGGTGTTACGGTGCCCGATCCTGACGGAGCTTTTTACCTGTTTCCGCGACTTGCCGTGGCGGCCGATTCTTTCGCCTTTTGTAAAAGGCTTCTGCTCGAAGCGAAAGTCGGCATTGCGCCTGGCATGGCCTTCGGTAACGGCGGCGAGGGATCGATCCGCATTTGCTACGCGGCCGAGAAAGCGATCATGGAAGAGGCCATGCATCGCATAACCCGCTTCCTCCAGTGAGGCGGCACGATTGGATCCATGTCCACTGTCCCTGACCTTGTTATCATCCTAGTGACGTTTCTCCTGAGTTTCTGGCTTACGCTCAACGTGAGAAACGCGCTTTTGCGGCGCGCCGTCCTTGATCGGCCGAACGAGCGTAGCTCGCACACAACCCCGGTGCCGCGTGGCGGGGGTTGGACGTTTCTTATTATTATGGTCCCCTGCATGGTGGGGATGCGGTGTTACTACGGATCGCCTCCCATACCGCTGATCGCCGCTACGCTTATGCTGGGGCTGGTGTCCTGGCAGGACGACCGCAAAACCATTGCGCCGCTGGTTCGTCTCGGAACGCATCTGCTCGCGGCGTGGCTGGGCCTACTGTCATTTGATGCGCCACTCTTCCAGGGGCTGCTGCCCTCCTGGCTCGACCGAACCATCGCCGTGATCGGGTGGGCGTGGTTTATGAATCTTTATAACTTTATGGATGGCATCGACGGCCTGACAGGTACCGAGACCGTGGCTATCGCAACAGGCTCGGCCCTCGTCATGACAGCGGCCAACATCTACGAACCCTATCTTGGCGCTCTAGCGTCTATACTGACCGGGGCTTGCCTCGGCTTTCTGGCGCATAACTGGCATCCCGCCAAAATCTTTCTGGGCGATGTCGGCAGCGTACCGCTCGGTTTCCTCACAGGTTACCTTTTACTCACGCTGGCGATGGGGGGCCACCCCATTCCTGCCCTCATTCTTCCGCTCTACTACCTAGCCGACAGCGGCATAACCATAACGGGGCGCGCCCTGCGGGGCGAAAAGATATGGCAAGCGCATCGTCAACATTTCTACCAGCGAGCTGCCCAGGCCCTGGGACGTCACGACCCGGTCGTCCGCTGGATCGCGCTAGCAAATATCGGCCTCGTCGTTAGCGCTGTTGCCGCGGTGTTTTTTCCATGGACCGGTCTCGCATGCGGAGTTATGCTTGTTCTTGCTCTCCTGAGAAAATTGCACAGCTGCCGGAGCCGATCAGATGCGACGTAGAAAGCCCATCGGCGAATTCACCAAGCTGCTTTTAATCATATGCGTGACATCCGCAGTTTTTGCAGCCATCGCCGTGAAGGTTTATAAAACCGAACACGCGCCGGAGCGCGTTCTAAATGCCGTGGTCGAGCCCATGGTGACGGACATGGCTAATGCGAAATGGAACGGCCAGGTGCTCACGAAATACTCCACTCCCGAATTCCGACAGTGGCTGCTCGACAACAATCATGCCGACGGAATGCCGGGCTTTAGCTATCTTGGCAAGGTAAAGAAGTACATCGGCATGGAGCAGCTCGAAGCGCATAGTGACTTCGCTACCTTGACGGCCGACTTTCAATTTGAGGCTGGTCCAGGCAGCGTCACGCTGCAATTATCCCAGCGGGGGGGCAGATGGCTTATCTACAGCTTTAAGGTTGAATCCCCGCTTTTTCATCCCGTCCCAACGGCCCCGCACGGCTAAATGCAACCATTTATTCGGTATTTTAGTGCGGAAATGGCTGGACACCCCTGCTATAGTGCCAGAAGCTTTACATAAGCCGTTTGATTGAACGATTTCAGGGTCAGGATATGTCTGCATTTATAGTTCCGATGGCGGATTGCCACGTGCATGTCAACGGTATGCTCGATGACAAAACTCTCGTCAGGTTGGCCGACAAGTATGGCGAGCAGCTGCCGACCGAATACATTCAGGCCGATGGTGGTCGACGGGACTGGAGCAAAAATCACGTTCTGTCTCACCAGATTTACGATGCCGGCGTAAAATTCATCCGTCAGCCCGAAGATACCTACCTG
>JALYJG010000070.1:4547-8647 GCA_030775365.1 Pseudomonadota bacterium | reverse complement strand
GCTCACACCGCCCCTGCAGGCGGCTTTCGACGGTAGCGCCGAGATCGCCGATCTCACGCCGCGTAGCATTCAGGCCTATATTACAGGGAAATTTGCCGCGCATTTCGGTTTAAAGCTGTCGATCGATCAGTCAATCACGGACCGCCTCGATCTCAGTTTGATGGCGCCGGTGAAAGTGCCTGTCGGCGCGCCGGCGATTGCATGAAAGCCGCGTTGCTCGTCGACGACAGTCGCGTGATCCGCAAGGTCGCGCGCCAGATTTTTGAATCGACGGGTTTTGTATGCGAAGAGGCGGAAAACGGCCAGACAGCGCTGGACTATTGCCGGCGCCAGATGCCTGATTTCGTTTTGCTCGATTGGAACATGCCCGTTATGAACGGCATCGAATTCGTGCGCGCCATGCGCCACTTGCCCCGCGGCGACCAACCGATCGTTGTTTTTTGCACCGTCGAGAACAATGTGGCGAAAATCCAAGAGGCGCTTGACGCGGGCGCCGATGAGTACATCATGA
Organism: Pseudomonadota bacterium; assembly: GCA_030775365.1. Lineage (GTDB taxonomy): Bacteria > Pseudomonadota > Alphaproteobacteria > UBA9219 > UBA9219 > JALYJG01. The sequence goes on along the minus strand of JALYJG010000070.1, from coordinate 8,136 downwards.
AACCGTTCGATGCTGACATCATTCGCGGCAAGCTCGAGCAACTGGGGCTGGCAGGGGCATGAAGCCGGAAGATCTTGATATCTTCATGACGATCGTCAAGCAGCGTTCTGGCCTCGTGCTGACGCGCGACAAGGCCTATTTGCTGGAGTCACGGCTCTTGCCCGTCGCCCGGAAGTATAATTTAAAATCGCTTGCCGATATGGCGCAGCTTGTCCGTAACCAGCGCGATGAGCGTCTGATGGGAGAAATCGCCGAGGCGATGACGACGAACGAATCCTTTTTCTTCCGTGACCGCCGACCCTTCACGCTTTTCCAGAAAGTTCTGCTCCCTCACTTGTTAAAAACGCGGGCCGATAGCAAGCGCATTCGTATTTGGTCGGCGGCGGCCTCGAGTGGGCAAGAAGCCTATTCGCTCGCCATGATTTGCGCCGAGGAGGCCGATGCGCTGCGCGGGTGGGCCGTTGAAATCGCGGGTACCGACATTTCGAACGAAATGGTCGAGCGAGCGCAAAGCGGCATCTATTCCCATTTTGAAGTGCAGAGGGGCCTGCCAATCCGCTTGCTGGTGAAATATTTCCAGCAGTCCGGCACTGAGAAGTGGCAAATCAAGGAAGAGCTGCGCCGCATGGTGCAGTTTCGCGCCGCCAATCTGCTGCATGATTTTGGCCCCATCGGCACCTTCGATGTCGTCTATTGCCGCAATGTGTTGATTTATTTCGACGCGGCGACAAAAACACGAGTGCTTGATGCTCTCGGCGGGGTCGTGTCGCCGGACGGTGCTCTGGTTCTCGGCGGAGCTGAAACGGTGCTTGGCGTCACGGAAAAATTCAAGCCGCTTGACGGCACGCAAGACGTGTATGTCCCCGTTACCTCTCCCGGTTTCAGCGGCGCAAGCCTAGTCGCCGTATAAGGGTCCTGCATTTGCCTTTTGGCCCCGTTATGGCTACAAGCAACCGCATTCCGGCGCCCAAGAGGGAGCGTCGTGCCGGCTTCGACCGCCGCCTCTCACAGCCGTCTATCACAAAGGACACAGCGTGACTGAAAACAAGCAAAATGTTCAGGAAATTTTTTTAAACCACTTGCGTAAACATAAGATGCCCGCGACGATCTATCTTACAAACGGCGTCCAGTTGAAGGGCGTCATCACCTGGTTTGATCATTCGTCCCTGCTACTGCGGCGCGAAGCGCACGCTCAGCTTGTTTACAAGCATGCTATTTCAACCGTAATGCCGGGCGGGCCTATTCAGGTCTTAGAAGGCGCCGAAGGCGAGCTTGCCCTGGGGCAGGGAAACTCCGGATCAGCAAGCGCCCCGTGACCTCCGATTTCGACATCCGGCACGGCGACCGCGCAATCGTCCTTAAGCCCCTTTTGAAGACGGAGCATGCGCGGCGCGATCCCATCGCCATGCTCGATGAGGCTATCGGGCTGGCTCGTGCCATCGAATTGTCTGTTGTCGAAGCCGCCGTCGTCAATATAGGGCACGCCACCCCCGGCACTCTTTTTGGCAAAGGACAGGTCGAGAACTTCGGCGAAGTCATAGCGACAAAAGAAATAGCTCTCGCGGTCATCGATCACGCGCTGTCGCCCGTGCAGCAGCGCAACCTTGAGCGGGATTGGAAATGCAAGGTTATCGACCGAACGGGCCTTATTCTCGAAATCTTCGGCGAGCGTGCGCGCACCCGAGAAGGCATGCTCCAAGTGGAGTTGGCGGCGCTGGATTATCAGAAGTCGAGATTGGTCCGGTCCTGGACCCATCTCGAGCGCCAGCGCGGGGGCTTCGGCTTTCTCGGCGGGCCAGGTGAGTCGCAGCTTGAAATGGACCGCCGCCTAATCGACGCACGCATCGTCAAGTTGAAGGAGGAACTGAAACAGGTGCGGCGCACGCGCGGCCTGCAGCGCGAACAGCGCCAGCGCGCGGGCCATCCGACGATCGCCCTCGTAGGGTACACCAACGCCGGGAAATCGAGCCTATTCAACCGTCTGACAGGCGCCGATGCGCTGGCCAAGGACATGCTGTTTGCCACGCTCGATCCGACGATGCGCGGCATCAAGCTCTCGCCCGGGCGCGAAGCGATCTTATCGGATACGGTAGGATTTGTTTCCGACCTACCGACGCATTTGATCGAAGCCTTCCGAGCCACGCTCGAAGAAGTCCAGCTGGCGGACATCATTTTACATGTGCGCGATGCCACTCATCCTGAAACCGGCGCTCAGCGCGATGCGGTCATGGGCGTCTTGGCCGATCTCGGTGTCGAGCATGAAGATGAGCGGCTGATTGAAGTCCAGAACAAGATCGATCTGATCCCAGAGGACGATCGTAAGCAGCTGCTTGATTACACCGCGCGCATGAGTTGGGACGCCCAGCATGCGAGGCCGCTTGAAGGATTGCGCCGTGAACCGCGAGGCGGGATAATTGGCGTATCAGCGCTAACAGGCGAGGGGATCCCAGAACTCCTAAAATGCCTCGAGGAGAAGCTGGCGGCGCGCAGCAAGGTCTATGAGATTGCGGTGCCCTTAACCGATGGCGCCGCCATCTCATGGTTGCATGCGCATGGCAAAGTTCTCGACAAGCGGGACACAAAGACTAAGTCCCGGCTGAAGGTCGAGCTGGATGCGGCAGATTTTGGGCGCTATGAGAGTCGTTTCGGTAAGGCCAGTTCTTGAGGCTCGTTTCCTGGAGCAGGGCACGCCCTTGTCATCGGTGAGCAAAGGCGCGGCGCCTCTCCGGGTTAATATGCCTGGCTATGCCGCGATCGGCATGTGGTCGTTTTCGGCGCTCTTCATCAGCTGGACCGCTGAAATACCGCCGATGCTTTTTGCAAATCTGACCTCGGCCGTCGGCTTTCTATTTTATGCGCTCCTCTGGTTGCGGTCCCCGGCGAAATTGCGCGTCGTCTTCCAGCAACCCTGGCGCACCTGGGGCCTGTTCTTTCTCGCCGTTGTCGCCTATCGCGGCTGTTACCTCGGCGGCCTGAAGCTAGCACCCATCGTCGAAGCCAATCTTCTCAACTATCTGTGGCCGCTATTGATCGTTTTCCTTTCTGCCCTGCTTGACGGAAGACGTCTGACCGCGAAAATTTATGTCGGCGCCCTTCTTTGTTTCGTGGGAGCTGTATGTATCGGCTTGAGTAAAAATGGCGGCCAGTTCTCGTTTCAATTGGGCCATATTCTGGCGGTCGCCGGGGCCGTGATATGGGCGCTTTATTCGGTGCTGACGCGACGGCTCCCCTCATCCTCGCGCCAGACGATCGGCGCCATGCATTTGATAGCGGCCTGTCTTTTTTATGCTCTTCACACACTCATTGAAACCCCTGTGCAGCTTGCTAGCCTGTCATGGTGGAACTGTGCCGGCGTCGTGGAGATTGGTCTGGCGATATCGTTAGGCTACAGTCTGTGGGACAAGGCGATGACGCACGGGCACAGGGAAAATATAGCTGTCGCCGCCTATTACACGCCGCTGCTATCGACGTTGTGGCTTATTGTTTTTAGCGGCGCGCCTATGAATTTCTACGTCTGGCTCGCGGCCGTGTTTATACTAAGTGGCTCCTGGCTCGCACGTATGGCAAAAGCGTGAGGGCCATGCCAGAC
>JALYJG010000070.1:3889-4537 GCA_030775365.1 Pseudomonadota bacterium | reverse complement strand
ACGCATCCTAAATATCGCCCTTGTAAGGATACGCAGAAGGTAAACGGAATGTCCAAGATCCAAGTGACCGCCATTGAGCGGATTATTAAGGATGTCGCGCTCGCCGAGATCACGCCCCGGTTCCGCAAGCTTGCCGAGGGCGACATCGAGATGAAGGCGGTCAATGACCCTGTCACGGTTGCGGACAAGCAAACGGAGATCAAGCTCACAGAGCGTCTGACGCAAATGCTGCCGGGCTCTGTGGTCGTGGGGGAGGAGACGTTTGCCAAAGACAATGCTGTGATGTCGCTCATCGACGGCGATGCGATGGTTTGGGTTATCGACCCAATTGACGGTACGCGCAATTTCGTGGCCGGCTTGCCCGAATTTGCTGTGATGGTGGCTCTCGTCGATAGACGCAAGACGATAGCGGCCTGGATCCACGATCCGAATTCTGGCGATACAATCATGGCCGAGAAAGGCGGTGGCGTGTGGCTGCGCGGCAAGAAGTTGAAGTTGGCTACGTCTGATCCGGCCATCCCCACCGTCGGTCTCGTCGGTGCGCGCGTAAAAAAATTGATTTCGGATCCGTCCCTGATGCCGCAGGCGGACGACCTGCCTGCCATCGAGATAGGCTCGTGCGCCGGGTTTGATTACCCGCGTCTTTTT
>JALYJG010000070.1:1488-3879 GCA_030775365.1 Pseudomonadota bacterium | reverse complement strand
TACCGGGGAGGTCAGCTTCGCTGACGCCGCTAGTGCCCGCGCGGGCTTTCTGTTCTACCGGCACACGAATGCCTGGGATCACGTGCCGGGGCTTTTTCTGCACGAGGAAGCTGGCGGCTACAGCGCTGACTGGGACGGGCAGCCTTATGATATGAGGAAGCCAAGAAGCGGCTTGCTGTTCGCCGAGGACAGAGCAACCTGGGAGCGTCTCTACGGCCTATTCCGCCCTCTGATGCAGCACACGCTCCAGAAGGCTCCATGAACGTCGATATTGACGCTGTTACGACGATTATTCGGGAGGTTGCGGCTGCGTTCATTTTGCCCCGATTTCGCAATTTGCAACCCGGCGATACGAGTTTCAAAATCGGGGATGACCCTGTCACAATTGCCGACCAAGAGGCCGAATTAGCCCTGTCAGAGCGGCTTATGGGCTTGCTCGAAGGGTCAAAAGTGGTGGGAGAAGAGGCATTCTCGACGAATCGCGGCGTTTTAGAGCGAATTTCTGGCCCTTCGCCGGTCTGGATAATCGATCCTATCGACGGAACTCGCAATTTCGTAGAGGGCAATACCGAATTCGGGGTTATCGTTGCTTTAGCAAAACAAAATCAGACCATTGCGGGTTGGCTTTATGATCCGACTTCAGCTGAAGTTATCACGGCCGAAAAAGGCGCAGGTGCCTGGTATCAGGGGCGAAAACTCAAAGTTGCGGCGCCCACGACCTTGTCTGAGGCGTCAGGCTTCCTTTGTGGTGAGCTTTATGGCGCTGGACAAAAAGCCTTTGGAGACAACAACATCGGACCGCGCTTTAAACCGATCCGTGCAGGGATTCACGAATATCCCCGGCTTTTGGCAGGGGGTCCTTATTTTGGTGCGACAGCGCCCCCCATCCATTTTCGGGCGAGCCTCAGGCAGTCAAATCCATGGGACGATGCGGCTGGCGTGCTGATCCACCAGGAGGCCGGGGGATACTCAGCTTTTTGGGATGGGACACCATACAGGCCATCCGTTATGGACAAAGGTCTCGCTGTCGCTACGGATCAGGCGCGTTGGGACGAACTCGCAGGGTGGTTAGCAAGGCTTACTGCCCTATCTTAAACCGCATCGGAAGACGTCGTAAGTACGCACCCTCGTCTGCAGGCCTTTGGGAGCCAACGGTCGCCCCAATCATCCCCTTGGAAGCCTTTCCAGCCAGTGGGGATTGTTGGCACAATGCCACCACAATGCCACCACAACGCCACCACAAGGACATCGATATTTTTCCAAGAGCTCGAGCCAACAGCTTCAAGTTATGGCGTCGCGTGACGCGCTCTGGGCGGCGCACGAATAAACCGGGGGGTTGTACAAATGCTGCGGGCGCAACTCCGAGAAGAGCAGGCCGAATAATCCTCCGGCTTTGATCTGTGGCTGGCTTGAGGTAACGCTTAGCCCTTCGTTCGTTTGGGTGACGGAACACGGTTGGCGCTTTGGGTGGACGATGGCCGGCAACTCGTTGTAAAACTCTTATTGACCCCGTAGTCTATATTTTTAGCCTCAAACAGGTTGTTGAGATGTCTGCCAAAACCCGCACCGAAGCCGATTCCTTTGGTCCTATCGAGGTTCCAGCGGAGCATTATTGGGGCGCGCAAACGCAACGCTCTTTGCAGAACTTTCGTATTGGCGGCGAGCGCATGCCATTGCCGCTCATCCATGCGTTCGGCGTTTTGAAAAAAGCCGCGGCGCTGACCAATATGAAGCTTGGCTTACTGGATAAGGACATCGGCACCGCGATTGTCAAAGCGGCTGAAGAAGTGATCGACGGAAAGCTGGATAGCGAATTCCCGCTGGTCGTGTGGCAGACCGGATCAGGCACGCAGACCAATATGAACGTCAACGAAGTCATTTCCAACCGGGCGATCCAGATCTTGGGGGGCGAGAAGGGGACCAAGCGGCCCGTCCACCCCAACGATCATGTGAATATGGGGCAAAGCTCGAACGACAGCTTTCCCACGGCCATGCACATCGCGGCCGTGACAGAGATTCGGGATTTTCTGATACCCGCGCTTGAACATTTCCAGGCAACCCTGGCTAAGAAAGCCACCGAGTTTCAGGACATCGTTAAAATCGGGCGCACACATTTGCAGGATGCAACGCCGCTCACGCTTGGCCAGGAATTTTCCGGCTATGCGACGCAGATCAAATATGCGGTGGCTCGGTCGAAGGATGTTTTGCCCCGCCTCTATCCCCTGGCCCAGGGCGGCACTGCCGTCGGCACCGGCCTTAACGCAAAGAAAGGATTTGCCGAGGATTTTGCGCTGCAGGCCGCGACCATTACCGGTAAACCCTTTACGAGCGCGACCAACAAGTTCGAGGCCATGGCCAGCCATGACGCCATGGTCGAAACCTCGGGCATGT
>JALYJG010000070.1:0-1478 GCA_030775365.1 Pseudomonadota bacterium | reverse complement strand
GTTGAATACAGTGGCAACGAGCTTCATGAAGATCGCCAATGATATTAGGCTCCTGGGATCGGGGCCGCGCTGCGGTTTCGGCGAAATCCACCTGCCCGAAAACGAGCCCGGCTCATCGATCATGCCGGGCAAGGTCAATCCCACCCAGTCGGAGGCGATGACGATGGTGGCCGCGCAGGTCATGGGGAACCATGTGGCCGTGACGGTGGGGGGGGCGAACGGACATTTTGAACTTAACGTCTTTAAGCCGGTCATTATCTATAATGTGTTGCAATCCATTCGCCTTCTCGGGGACACTGCACTGAGCTTCACCGACAATTGCATTGCGGGCATAACGGCAAATAAGGAACGCATCAAACAGCTGGTCAGCGATTCCCTCATGCTCGTGACGGCCCTCAATCCCCATGTGGGCTATGATAACGCCGCTAAAATCGCTAAAAAGGCTTTGGCGGAAAACAAGACCTTAAAGCAAGTGGCCGTTGAGCTGGGCCTTCTTTCAGGCGAGGATTTCGACAGGTTCATCAGGCCCGAAGACATGACGCATCCGCTGGATTAATAGTAATCCGCAATATCTCTTGGAGGAACGCTATGGAGAGTGACAGCAAAAAGTCCCTTCTCGAGAGCGGCATGGGTCAGATAGGAGCCTATGCGGGCGTCGTTGGCATTGTCGCCAGCGCCGCGGCCAAATTTTACTTGCCCCTCGTCCTCCTGCCTTTGGGCGTGCTCCTGGCGATTATTGCGATCCTGAATCGTCGTGTCGCGCTCGGTATCGGCGGGTTAGCGGTGGCCGGAGTTGTGTTTTTGCTGTCACCGAGCCTGCTATCGACAGGTGGTCATGGACCGCTCGGTTTCGGTTCTTCCGGGCAGACGCAAGTATTTTCGCGGCTCGAAAACCAAATGAGGGAAGACCAAGCGAAGCAGGAAGCCGTGAACCAGATGAATGCGGGCATCGCCGAATGCCGTGAGCAACGGCTGCTCGGCAAGCTGAAAACCTATCTGGATTCGGCCAAATGCTCCGGGCCCCTGACGCTGCAGGCGTTTCGTGCCGTCGGCTATCCTTATATGGATCTCATCGAGAAACTCAACACCCAGCGATTGGAATTGGCGGCTAAACTGGACCGCGGGGAATTGACGGACGACGAGGCTGTAAGCGCCGACGACGATTTGCAGAACGCTCTGCACGAGCAGGTGCTTGCCAGGCAGAAGGCTACTCCAGCCGCGCCGGGGCCATGAAGTCGTTGGGCCCATGAAGCGGTCCATCCGCATCGCCGGGCACAGCACAAGTATCTCGCTCGAACCTGAGTTTTGGGCGGAACTGAAGCGCATCGCGGATGACCAGAAATGTTCTCTGAACCAGATCGTCGCGCAAGTTGACAGCTCGCGGGCGGGTAATCTCTCCAGCGCGCTGCGTGTCTTTGTGCTCAGCTACATAAAAGGGAACCGCTAAGAGGTCGACCCGCCAAACAGAGCTTCTATAC
>JALYJG010000069.1 GCA_030775365.1 Pseudomonadota bacterium | reverse complement strand
ATGGACGAAGGTCTACGCTTTGCAATCCGCGAGGGCGGACGCACCGTCGGCGCCGGCGTTGTCGCGAAGATCGTGGAATAATTGAAGCAATCCCCGTGCTCCTTCGGGAGTTCGGGGATTTCGAATGAGTTGAAGGCATCGATAGACGTTAGAGCGGCACGAGGCGCTGCACTTTGTAATAAGCAAGGTTTTGGACACCGCATAGGAATTGAGGACGAACCATGGAAGCACAGACAATTCGTATCCGCCTCAAGGCGTTTGATCATCGCACACTTGACCAGTCGGTGAGCGAGATCATCAGCACGGCCAAGCGGACCGGGGCCCAGGTTCGTGGACCGATTCCTCTGCCGACCTGGCTTGAAAAGTTCACCGTCAACCGCGGCCCGCATGTTGACAAAAAGTCGCGTGAGCAGTTTGAAATCCGCACGCATCGGCGCTTGCTGGATATCGTTGAGCCGACCCCGCAAACGATCGACGCGTTGTCGAAGATCGACCTTGCTGCCGGTGTCGATGTCGAAATCAGGTTGTAAGGGAACGAAGTCATGCCGCAGTCAAACAAAACAAAACGCACCGGCCTTATTGCCACCAAGATTGGCATGACGCGCGTGTTTAGCGAGTCGGGGGAACATGTGCCCGTGACCGTGTTAAAGCTCGATGATCTTCAGGTCACTGGCGTCCGCACAAAGGAAAAGGACGGGTATGTTGCCGTTCAGTTGGGTTCGGGTAAGGCGCGCGTTAAAAACGTTTCCAAAGCCATGCGCGGCGTGTTCTCGAAAGCCAAAATCGAGCCCAAGAAAAAGCTGATTGAATTTCGGGTCAGCGACGATGCCGTGCTCGAAGTCGGCGCCGAATTGTCTGCCTCGCATTTTGTTCCAGGGCAGTTTGTTGATGTGACCGCCGTCAGCCGCGGCAAGGGATTCGCGGGTGTCATGAAGCGGCATAATTTTGCCGGTCTCCGCGCAACCCACGGTGTATCCGTGTCGCATCGTAGTCCTGGTTCGACGGGGCAGCGTCAAGATCCGGGTCGCGTTTTTAAAGGCAAGAAAATGGCCGGCCATATGGGCGATGAGCGGGTGACGACGCTGAATTTGCGGGTGGTTGCAATCGATGCAGATGAGGGCCTGGTTATGGTGCGTGGCAGCGTTCCCGGCGGTGAGAACGGCTATGTCGAAGTCCGTGATGCGGCTAAGCGACTGCGCCCGAAAGATGCTCCTGTACCTGCGGGCTTGAAGACAAAAGGCGATACGACGAAGGCAGAAGCAGACGCTGATGTCGGCGCGACCGCGTAAAAAAGGAATAGAGATATGAAAGCAACCGTAAAAAGCCTTGAGAATAAAGAGGTCGGCCAGATCGACCTCTTGGACGCCGTGTTCGGCGTGACCCCGCGCCGCGATATTCTTACGCGTATGGTCAACTGGCAGCTGGCCAAGCGCCGGTCGGGCAATCATAAAACCAAGCAGATCGGCGATATCGCCGGCACGACGAAGAAGCCTTGGGCCCAGAAGGGCACGGGTCGCGCTCGTCAGGGTAGCTTGCGCTCCCCTCAGTTCCGTAAAGGGGCGGTCATTTTTGGACCGGTCGTGCGCGATCATGCTCATGATCTGCCGAAGAAGGTGCGCCGGCTGGCGCTCTGCATGGCGCTCGCGTCCAAGCAAAAGGAAGGCAAACTTATTGTCCTCGACACCGCGAAGGCGGATACGCATAAGACGAAAAAGCTGGCTGAAACCTTCACGAAACTCGGCCTCGTCTCTGCGCTCATCATCGACGGGTCAAACCTCGATGAGAACTTCGCTAAGGCCGCGCGCAATATTCCGCACATCGATGTTTTGCCGGAGCAGGGCGCCAACGTATATGACATTCTTCGCCGTGACGTTTTGGTCTTGACCAAAAATGCCGTCGAACAATTGCAAGAGAGGCTGAAATGACAACGCCCGCAAAAGCCAGAGCACCCAAGGCCAAGAAGCAGGCGTCGACGCCTGCAGAGCTCGCCCCGCATTATCAGGTGATCCTCTCCCCGGTCATTACCGAAAAGGCAACGAACGGTTCGCAATTCAACCAAGTTACCTTTCGCGTGCAACGGACCGCAACGAAGCCGCAAATTCGGACGGCCGTTGAAAACCTTTTCAAGGTGAAAGTTGAGGCGGTCAACACGCATAACCGCCAGGGCAAGACCAAGCGCTTTAAGGGCCGCATCGGCTTTCGGAGCGACGTGAAATTCGCCATCGTCACGCTTGCTGAAGGCAGCAAGATCGACGTGACAACAGGCTTGTGAGTTGAGGACGTATCATGGCACTTAAAACCTATAAGCCCGTAACACCTAGCCTCCGTCAGGTTGTCCAGGTCGATCGCTCGGAATTGTGGAAGGGTAAGCCTGTTAAGGCGCTGACCGAAGGGCTCAAGAAAACGGGCGGGCGCAACAATAAGGGCCGGATCACGACACGCCATATCGGCGGCGGGCATGCGCGCCGCTATCGCTTGATCGATTTCAAGCGCCGCAAATTTGGCATGGAGGCGGTGGTTGAGCGTCTTGAATATGACCCCAATCGTACCTCGTTCATTGCGCTGATTAAGTACACTGACGGGAAGCAGGCCTATATCATTGCGCCGCAGCGCCTGCAAAAGGGCGACGTCGTCGTCGCCGGTGAAAAGGTCGACGTGAAGCCCGGGAATGCGATGCTTCTGAAGAACATTCCTGTCGGCACGATCATTCATAATGTGGAGATGAAGCCGGGTAAAGGTGCACAAATGGCGCGTTCAGCTGGGACCTACGTGCAGTTGGTCAGCCGTGAAGCTGGCGTCGTCCAAGTTAAGCTTTCATCGGGCGAAGTGCGCCGTATTCCCCAAGAATGCATGGCAACAATTGGCGCCGTCTCAAATGCCGATCACGTCAACGTGGTGTTGGGCAAGGCGGGGCGTAATCGCTGGCTGGGTGTCAGACCTTCGGTACGTGGCGTTGTCATGAACCCGGTCGACCATCCGCATGGTGGTGGTGAAGGTAAGAGCTCAGGTGGTCGCCATCCGGTCACCCCCTGGGGCAAAGGCACCAAGGGTACCAAGACGCGCAACAACAAGCGCACAGACCGTTGGATTGTCCGTCGCGCTAACAAGCGCAAAGACAGTCAGGCTGCGTAGTTCATGTTTCATTTTTTGGGTGCATATGAGCATGTTCACCTGATCAAGGAATATATGAAAGCCGGGCATGAAGCGCATAAAGTCGAGAACGCAGGGTATCTAAAGGCAAAGCAGGAATTTAAGGCGATCCAAGACAAAAAGCGCCTTATCGAGGAAGAAGACGCCCGGATCGACGGCGAGGCAAAGTTAGCGCAGTACGGGAAGGGCCGGCAGGAGCAGAGAAGTGCAGAGGCAGGGGAGGAAGAGGAGTGGATAAGCCGGGCAGCTCCGACGCTGGTTGAAATCAGCCAAGCGACGGGGATCGATCCGGACCAGGTGAGGCAGTCCATGAAGGCGGCCGAAGCTGATTTTGTTCACAGGCCTCATCCGGAGCATCCAGATAAGACACGGTTCGCGATACGCGAGCACGTCGAGCAGATGGGTTTTAGAAATTGGCAGCCAGGAATTGGCTTTTGAGGGAAAACGAAGATGGCACGTTCAGTATGGAAAGGCCCGTTCGTCGACAGCTATCTGCTGAAAAAGGCAGAGAAGTCACGTGGCACGGGGCGTAACGAGATCATCAAGATCTGGTCGCGTCGTTCGACCATTTTGCCGCAGTTCGTCGGCCTGACTTTTGGCGTCTATAACGGCAACAAATTTTTGCCGGTATCTGTGACCGAAAACATGATCGGCCACAAATTTGGCGAATTCGCACCCACGCGGACCTTCAAGGCACACAGCGTTGCCGATAAAAAGGTCGAGAAGGCTTCGGGTTAAGGAGTAAAAATGGTCATGCTGAAAGATAAACTCCGTCAAGAAAACGGCGCACTGGCGAAGGCCCGGGCTGTACGAACCAGCGCACGCAAGCTAAACCTTGTGGCGGCAAGTATTCGCGGCAAGTCGGCCGCAGTTGCGCTTACGCAATTGAATTTCGAGAAGCGCCGCATTGCGGTGGACGTTAAAAAGGTCCTGCAAGCGGCTGTGGCCAATGCGGAAAATAATCATGGCCTCGATGTCGACAAGCTCTACGTCGCCGAGGCCTGGGTAGGGCGCGCCTTCGTTATGAAGCGCTTTCATACGCGCGGCCGCGGTCGTAGCGCAGGCATTGAGAAGCCGTTCAGCAATCTTACGATCGTCGTCAAGCAGCGAGAAGATGGAGACAAGGACACGATGACTGCACCGAGAGCCAAGGGCTTCTCCAAGAAACGGCCTGAAAACAAAAAGAAATCACCGGCGAAAGCCCAAGCGAAAGCGGGAGTATAACGATGGGTCAGAAAGTCAATCCGATCGGCATGCGCCTGCGCATTAACCGCACCTGGGATAGCCGGTGGTTCGCGAGCAAGGAATACGGAACGCTTTTGCATGAAGACTTGGCAATCCGTGAATACCTGCAAGAGCGGCTCGGTAAGACCGCAAGCGTGGCCAAGATTGTGATCGAGCGTCCGGCTAAAAAAGCTCGCGTGACGATTTATTCGGCCCGTCCTGGCGTCATTATCGGCAAAAAAGGCGCGGATATCGACAAACTGCGTGCTGAACTGTCAAAGATGACAAGCGCCGAGGTCAATTTAAACATTGTAGAGATTCGCAAGCCCGATATCGATGCTAAGCTAGTCGCCGCCAGCATTGCTGATCAGCTGGAGCGCCGCATCACATTCCGGCGAGCTATGAAGCGTGCAGTTCAGAACGCCATGCGTGGTGGCGCACTCGGCATTCGCATCAATTGCAGCGGCCGTCTCGGCGGGGCGGAGATCGCTCGCATGGAATGGTACCGCGAAGGACGCGTGCCTTTGCACACGCTTCGGGCCGACGTCGATTATGGTACGGCGACCGCCTTTACGACGATGGGAACATGCGGCGTGAAAGTGTGGATTTTCCGTGGTGAGATTTTGGAGCAGGATCCGATGGCGCAAGACAAGCGCATTTTGGACGGCCAGCCGCAACGGTCATAAGGAAACGGGAATAGACAATGCTTCAACCGAAACGTACCAAATACCGCAAGGCGCATAAGGGGCGCATCCATGGCGCAGCCAAGGGGGGCTTCCGCTTAAGCTTTGGCTCTTATGGGCTCAAAGCCGTTGAGCCGGACCGTATAACGGCCCGCCAAATCGAGGCGGCCCGCCGCGCAATCACCCGCGCGATCAAGCGCCAGGGTCGTCTTTGGATCCTGATCTTTCCGGATGTTCCCGTTTCGAAGAAGCCCGCGGAAGTGCGGATGGGTTCTGGTAAGGGGACGCCAGAATTTTGGGCAGCTCGCGTGCATGCCGGACGCATCATGTTTGAACTCGACGGCGTGCCGCTGGCGGTCGCAAAGGAAGCTTTTGATTTGGCGGCGGCAAAATTGCCGATCAAAACGCGTTTTATTCAACGCGTCGCTGCAGCATAAGGGATTGTAATTATGGCGAAAAATACCGTTAAAACCGCAGATGTGCGGTTGAAGACCGATAAGGAGCTTGAAACGCGTCTCGGCGAATTGCGGAAAGAGCAATTCAATCTGCGCTTCCAAAAGGCAACCGGGCAGCTCGCCAACACGGCGCGCGTCACCCATGTTCGCAAGGAAATCGCGAAGATCGAGACGATCATGGGCGAGCGTCGCCGATCCGGTGGGGAAAAACAGACGGCCAAAAAGGCCACCAAAACAACAGTCAAGAAGACAGCTGCTTAAGGTCATAGGAGTTTAAAATGCCGCGTCGTGTATTGCAGGGAACGGTTGTAAGTGACAAGGGCGACAAGACCATCACGGTCTTGGTCGAACGCCGCATCATGCACCCGATCTACAAAAAGTATATTCGCAAATCGAAGAAGTACGCGGCCCATGATGAAAGCAACAGCCGTAAGAACGGCGATGTGGTCTCAATAATTGAGTGCGCGCCGATCAGCAAGCGCAAGCGCTGGACGCTGGTCGACGAGGCGGCAGTTAAAGCCGCGCCAAAGTCGGTGAAGAAGCCAACGGCCAAGACGGCAGCCAAGACGGCGGCGAAGTAATAGAGTTGCTGGCCAGATGAACGTAGATTGGAGTTTGCAGTTATGATCCAGATGGAAACAGTTCTCGATGTAGCGGATAACAGCGGCGCGAAAGCCGTGGCCTGCATCAAGGTACTCGGGGGCTCAAAGCGTAAGGTCGCGTCGATCGGCGACGTGATCGTTGTTTCGATCAAGGAAGCAATTCCGCGGGGCCGGGTTAAAAAAGGCGAGGTCCACAAAGCGGTCATCGTTCGGCAGAAATTTGCGTTGCGGCGGGGTGATGGAAGTTTGATCCGCTTTGACCGCAATGCGGCCGTGTTGATTAATAAAGAACGGGAGCCCATCGGCACCCGTATCTTCGGCCCCGTGACACGCGAATTGCGCACGCTCGGTTTTATGAAAATCATCTCGCTCGCTGAAGAGGTGCTGTGATGGCTGTTAAAATGAAAATTAAGAAAAAAGACCGCGTGATCGTGATCGCCGGCAAGGACAAGGGAAAAATTGGCGAGGTTACGTCCGTGATGCCGAAGGAAAATCGCGTCACCGTGGCCGGCATCAATATGATCGCTCGTCACACGCGGCCCTCGCAGACTAACCCCCAGGGTGGCATCATCCGACGGGAGGCATCAATTCACGCGTCAAACGTGGCGCACATTGATCCCAAGGACAACAAGCCGACGCGCGTCGGATCGAAGATTGTGAAAGACCGCAAAGTGCGTGTTGCACGGCGTTCCGGCGAAGTGATTGATTGAGGACTGAACGATGACTGCAGCAAATAAAGACAGATATATCCCGCGCTTGCAAAAGCACTATCAGGAGAAGATCAAGCCTGAAATGATGAAGAAGTTCGGCTATACGAACACCCTTCAGGTGCCGCGTCTGGAAAAGATCGTTATCAATATGGGTGTCGGCGAAGCCGTCAACGACAGCAAGAAGACGAAGAACGCTGCCGAAGAACTGGCGCTCATCTCCGGCCAAAAGCCCGTCATTACGCGTGCCCGCAAGGCTATCGCTACCTTCAAGCTAAGGGGTGGGCTCGGCATCGGATGCAAGGTTACGTTACGTCGCGAGAAGATGTACGAGTTTATGGATCGATTGGTGAATATCGCCCTACCGCGCGTCCGCGACTTCCGTGGGGTTTCGCCGCGCAGCTTTGATGGCAGCGGCAACTACGCGCTGGGCCTTAAGGAACAGATTGTGTTTCCAGAAATCGACTACGACAAGATCGACGAAATCCGCGGTATGGATATCGTGATCTGCACGACCGCCAAGACTGACAATGAGGCACGCGAACTTCTTCGCGCCTTTGATATGCCGTTCCAGAGCTAAGAGGATAAAATGGCCAAGACTTGCATGATCGAAAAAGAAAAGAACCGCAAGGCCCTGAATAAGCAGTTTAAGGCCCGCCGCCTGAAGCTGAAAGAGGTCATCATGGACAAAGATACCACCATGGAAGACCGTTTCACGGCCGTCATGAAGCTCGCGCAGTTGCCACGCAACTCGGCCGCCGGCCGCCAGCGTAACCGCTGCCTGCTGACTGGCCGCCCGCGCGCCGTTTACAGAAAATTCAAGTTGTGCCGTATCAAGCTGCGTGAACTGGCCTCGTCAGGCCAAATTCCCGGCATGATCAAGTCGAGCTGGTAAGGGAGGGACGCGCATGTCCATGAGCGATACACTAGGCGATATGCTGACACGCATTCGTAACGGCCAAATGGCCGGGTTGGCGGTTGTCAGATGTTCGTCTTCGAAATTCCGCAAGCATGTTTTGGAAGCAATGGAACGCGAGGGGTATATCCGCGGTTTCACTGAGGTCCAGCACGGCGGGGTCCAGGCCGAACTCGAAATTGAATTGAAGTACCATGAGGGCGAAGGCGCCATTCGCAAGATTGAGCGCGTATCCACGCCCGGTCGACGCGTTTATGCTGGAATCAAGGATTTGGGCCGTGTCTTTAATGGCCTGGGTGTTTCCATACTTTCGACGCCGCGGGGGGTGCTCTCGGATAACGAGGCGCGCGCCCAGCATGTCGGCGGTGAAATACTCTGCCGTATCTTCTGAGGAGTTGAGGCTTAAAAATGTCGCGTGTTGGAAAATATCCCGTTGCCCTGCCGCAAGGTGTGACGGCTGAAATAAAGAGTGGCCAGATTGCCGTTAAGGGCAAAATGGGTAACCTGGCGCTTGCGATACCGTCTGAGCTTGAGGTTCAGGTGGCTGACGGCAACGTCGCGGTCAAGATGCACGAAGATACGCAGCGCAGCCGCGTATTATGGGGCACGACCCGCAACAACATTAACAACATGGTCAAGGGTGTGACCGAAGGCTTTAAGGTCGTTCTTGAGATCGAAGGCGTTGGTTTCCGCGCGGCTCTTCAGGGCAAGGACCTGATCCTGCAGCTGGGCTTTAGCCACGAAATCAAATATCCGATCCCCGAAGGTATCGCTATGAAGGTCGACAAGCAGACCGTCATCACGGTATCGGGCATCGACAAGCAACGGGTCGGGCAGATCGCCGCGGAAATTCGCAGCTATAAGAAGCCCGAACCTTACAAGGGCAAAGGCATCAAGTACGAGGGCGAGAAGATCCGCCGCAAAGAAGGGAAGAAGAAATAATGTTGTCATCAAAGCAGCTTCATCATCGTCGCGCGGCGCGGACACGCTACAAC
>JALYJG010000068.1 GCA_030775365.1 Pseudomonadota bacterium | reverse complement strand
CCCAGCATCGATCATGGGCTGATGGCCGGCCTTCGACAGATCGATGACGCTGAGGCGCCGGTGGGAGAGAGCGCAGTAACCGGTGGGATCAACCCAGACCCCGCTATCGTCGGGACCGCGGTGAGCAAGGCTGTTCGCCATGCTCGTGACCCATTCGCCCATCTCAGTTGAATGTAATCGCCCCGATAGATTGATGAGACCCGCGATACCACACATGAGCGGTTACAGGACTGTCGGATGCGCGTTGGACAGATGGTGACGCACCATGTCCTCAAGCATCAATGTTGCGGGTTTGGCGTCGCCCCGTCGCAGCGCCGCGACTTTTGAGGCCTGGCCGAGAGTTCGACGCAGCTCCGGGTCATCGACCAGCCTCAAGACGGTCGCAATGATCGCCTCGGTCGCTTTCCAAGGCAGGTTCAATTCTTCGATATCAACAAGCTCCCCGATGGGCATGAAAATCTCATTACTGTAGGGACCGAGAAACTCCTCGGTCACGTTGTGGCAAAGCACCGTCGGAACGCCAAGATGCATGATCTCCGTTAAGTTGAAGCCGCCGCACATCGGAAAGGTATCGAGCCCTATATCCCCTGCCGACAGCACTTCAGCATGATCGCGTCGCCAGCCCAGAAAATGGACCCGTGGCAACAGAGCTCCAGCCAGATGCGGCAGAAGCCAATCCTTAATTTCTGTATAGGTGGGCCCGATAACGGCCAAATGCACGCCCGGTCTCTGTGTCAAAATCGCTGTCACACTGCGCCAGTAGGCTTCCGAATAAAATTTGATCGGGCGGCCAGATGACATAATAAGTATCGCCTCTTCCGGAATGCCTAATCCTTTTTTAGTCAGCGGTGCGGCGGGCGTACGAAATCGCCCGGGAGGCATAAAATCCGGGAGACGATAACCAGGACAAAGCGACTCTGTTCGCGGGAAATCGCACATATGGGCCGTGAAATCGAGTAAGGGGCTCGAGTAAATATCGATATCGCCAAAACCAAGGCCCACCATAAGATGGGCGGGGCGCATCGCGGCTAGAGTGAACAGCCGGTTGGTCAAAGTGGGAAAAAGTATGGCGTCAAACCGCTGCGCCGCGAGGTCATCGGCCAGACGTTTCAATTGAGCCGCCGGACCGGTGTTCATGGATGGCGGCCAGAAAAAGCTTTTATAACCTTTTGCCTTGAGTAACTCGAGGCGCCCACGCGCTCGCGTTGAAGCCAATACCTCGGCCTCCGAATGAACGAACACGAGAGAAACATCGACTTTTGCCGGATCGTGAGTTTCGGGCAGCGCAAAGGCAAGGTCCATGATGGGTGAATAATCCTCGCCCAGCTCGCTCGATATTGCGTAGCAAAGGCGCAGGGTGCGCGTAGCCGCGGGCTCAGGCCGAGCCAAAACGGGCTTCAGCGACGACAATGCCTGCGTTACAGCGCCGATGAGCAGGCTATCCTGAAATGGTGTGTAGGGGCCTCGCGAATAATAACCATTATAGCTCATGGCATGCGACCAGCCGGCAATGTCCAGGACGTAATCCTTGTCATCCGCCGACATCGCGGCAACGAGCGCCTCTTTAAGGAATTGCCAGGTGGCAACGTCTGGCACCCTCTTTTCCACAGACGGCCACAAAGCTTTAAAGTTCTCGTAGTTGCGGAGGCCCAACCGCCACAATTTTATTCGGAGCCCATGGGCAAGCTTGCTTTCCCCGCGTGCCGCAAATCTTTGCGTCAATTGCGAAAACACCGCGTGCCGATCCTCAAGCGATGGCTGGGTCAAAAGGTGAAGCCAGGTAACCCGATCGAAGGACTGGGTCAGGGCGTATTGATCAAATGCGGTATCGACGAGGTTTTTTAGCTGAAGAGGATTGGCGGGCGCAGGGCTCGGGTTTTGAGGAGACTCCCAAACAATGGGCCGCGCGGTAGGACCTGTGCTTGGCAGACTTGGCTCGAGGTTCCGGCCCGATGCATAAGCCGAAGCCGGCTCTCTCCGCAGCATCAGCGCGGCAACCTGCCGCCGCTTGTCCTCGCCCAGTGCGGCGGCTACGCCGTAAAGCCATGGCACGTCGCGGCGCGGCAGCGCCACGAGTTCAACGGCTCCCAGCGGGACGACCTTATCGGAATTGGTGCGGATAGAAACGATTGCTCTTGGCGACGCAAGCCCGAGGTCACTGTCCGCAAGCCAGTGCGCCACTTGAGCCGCCTCTGCCGCGGAGGGATAGACCACAAGCCGCGTTGCGATCCCGCGGATCTGCGAGCGCCAGCCAGTATCGTTATAATTTGGCTCTGCCGGTAACGAGCCGACAAGTGTCTTGAATTGCCCGGCGAACTCCTTGATCCCCTCCTGGACGACAGCTACTTCGCGGAGCTGGCGGGCTGGCGTGCTATCCCGGTCCCTTATGGGCGTTCCATCCGATTGGTAATCGCTAACCGTTCCATAAGGCGGCATGCAGGACAGCTCAACAATCTCGGGCGAGCGGCAAAAAGCGCGCGCAAAATCGTTAGGGTTCCCGTTTTGAGCAAGAAATCCTTCGACGATGCCACCGGCCGACTGCGTCGCTAAGGATACATGTGCCGAAACCATGTAGAGCCCATGTGTGCGGATAGGCACTTTTTCTATAGTAAAGATTCGCTGCAGCGACCGCTGAATTGTACCTGCATAGCCGAGGTCGAGCAGAAACAGTGTTTCGCCTTCAAGCGCGCCGATCTGCTTCATGTAGCGCAAAAGATTTCGGCGTCGCTCGGCACTCCGGCGAAACAAGTCCTCAGCCAGCGGTGAGACCATCAACATTTCGGTCAACTGCGAGGCCGAAACCATTTCGAGCGTCGTCGTCGGGTCACCTAGAAATCGCACCTGTTGTTCGTCAAAGCCGAGCTGCAGTAAAAGAGTGGCCAAGGTCCAATGACCGCGGCGATCTAAAAAGTCCTCGAGATAATCCGGACGTTCTTTTGAGAACGAGGCCAAAGCCACGGCCAGGCGGCTTGCGGCAAGAATCCTACAGCTGACGGATGGATCGAGTGTGGAAACGAGGTCCGATAACAAATGTCCTTCGCGCGCGATGCCAAAAAGTGTTCGCGCATTTTCGGCTTTTGCACGCGCGCCGGCCCAAGCCGCAAAGGCCGCCAGAAGTGGCCCTAGCATTTGAGCGCCATAAACGTAGAGGCCCCGCTCGTCATCGGTAACGCCGGCGGGCGTCCAATGCTCGGCTTGACGGCGCAACCAACTCACACCGTAATCCCCGTTGGGGTTTTGGCCATAATGACCCAAACGCTCATGCCACTGAATAGGATGTTCCTCACGGAGGCGTTCCGCAAAAACGGTCTCGGTGTGTCCTAGAAAGACACAAGCCATGCCGAGTTCGCTTGCGGCCGTCCGGTCACTGATGGGATCGTCGCCCAGGAGGAGACACTGTTCCGCCGAAACAGAAAAGTGCTCGAGCATTTTCCGCAGCAGCCCGTCGCGTTTGCCTCGCCGGTGGTCCGAGGACACATAGAAGGCATCGATCTCGGGAAAATCAGGTGCCTTCCCACGCACAAGCGCCCGCAAGGTCGTTTCATCAAAATAACTGTTACTGACGAGTGCAAGTTTGAGCCCTGTCTGCTTGGCCAGCACGGCTATCTTTATGATGTCACTGTTGGCAAAGCATAATTCCCGCTCAACTTCGATTTCAGCGGCGACAAGCTCGTCCACCCTGCCCCTTAGGATGTGGGGCGGAAAGCTTTCGTAAATCTCGGCGAGCGTCACCTCGCGGTGATGCCGGCGCTTTTGCTGCGCATGCCGAGATGCGTGTTCCGTCTGATAGCGAATCGCCGCGAAACTATCGGCTGTCTGGGTTGTGGCAAGTAAATGGCGCATCTGCAACCGCGCCCCTAGCCGCAAAAAGACATCCCGCGGGCTGGGTACCCTTCGTCCGAGTAAAGTGTCGAATACATCAATAGCCAGCAATTTTATCGTGCCAGAGTGGATTAGATCGGCGGCAGGAAAAAGTCGTCGATCACGAAAGGCGGGCCGCTGTGAAGCCGGATCGACATCGGAGGAGCGAGGCAACGATGTGGTCATGCGCCAAGAAAGCACACCTGCGCGCCGAGGGTCAACGCTGCATGGAGATTGGTGCTTTCACAACATGACGAACATGGTATGATCGGGCTTCCGGGGCGCTATGCCTTCTACAGGGGAACCTCATGAGCGCGGTCGGCGATTTTGGCGGTTATCTGAGCGGGGCGTTTCCATCGCAGCTCAATGTCGATGTAACAGAATTCTGCAATCTTGCTTGCGTCCACTGCCCGTATGTATCGGTC
Source organism: Pseudomonadota bacterium (assembly GCA_030775365.1). Taxonomy (GTDB): domain Bacteria; phylum Pseudomonadota; class Alphaproteobacteria; order UBA9219; family UBA9219; genus JALYJG01. The sequence continues at coordinate 4,451 of JALYJG010000068.1, read as the reverse complement.
ACGAAGCCGAAGGGAAGAGAACGTAAGAATCTCAGCGCGGTCTTGCACGCAAAACTCGTCCACGAGGTCGCTACAGAGGGGAAGGAAATTTGCCGGTTCGTTCGTTATACAGGCGAGGGCGAGCCCTTACTGCATCCTCACATCATGACGTTTCTCGCCGAGATGCGTCGCACCGGCGTTACAACAGCATTAACGACAAATGGCCTCCTGCTGACCGAGGGGCGTTGCCACGACCTGTTAGAAACAGGCGTGAATGTCGTGGACATCAGTCTCGATGCCTTTAAGCCGGAAACCTACGCGAAGATCCGGGTGGGTGGCGAACTTGAGATTGCACGAGAAGGTATCCTGCGGCTTTTTCATATGGGACGGGACCGGGGTAGTGAAATTAAAATAATGGTCAGCTTTATTCGTCAGGCTATGAATGAAGGCGAGGCCGATGATTTTATGGCCTTTTGGAAGGGCCAGGGTCTACATAATGTCTTTGTGCGCAACCTCCATTCCTGTGCTGGCCTCATGACTGACGTCTCAGCCTTGCTTTGGAAAGCGGCTCCAACCCCGCGGAAGCCTTGCCTTTACCCTTGGGAAAGGTTGCTTTTAAAGCCCGATGGCATGATCGCCTTCTGTCCTGCGGATTGGGAACACGGCACGGCCATCGACAGTTTCGCCGAGAAGACGATTAAGGAGTTATGGCAGGGGGATTTTATGCGCTCGGTAAGAGAGGCCCACACGACAAATGACTACAGCGCCCATCCATTCTGCGGCAAATGCCCCGATTGGTCCCTTACATTGTGGCCGACGGAAGGCCGCACTTACGCGACAGCTATGCATGAAGTCGAAAAAAGTCAGGTGGCCACGGGCCAGGCTTTGTCCGAATAAAGTCGCCCGGTCAAACAGAAACAGCGGATCAGACCATGAAAGCTAACGAGCATGTCGAGCCGGGACACCACAGCGAGCCATACGGAGTCATGCAGTCACCAATAAAGCGTATCGTTATCAATCAACCCAACTACATTCCCTGGCGGGGCTATTTCGATCTCATAGGCGATGCGGACCTGTTTCTCTTCCATGACGACGTGAACTATACGAAACAGGACTGGCGCAACCGCAACCGCATCAAAACGCAAAAAGGCACCATATGGCTCACCGTCCCTGTCGTTAAGACCCCCAGCGATACGCAAATCAAAGATATCTATATCGACTACGACCATCCTTGGGTGGCCGCTCACCAAAAGGCACTAACCGCCGCCTACGGGAAGGCGCCCTATTTCGAGAGCTATGCACAAGAATTCTTCGATATACTTGAGCAGCGGCATGAACGACTGCTTGATTTGAATGTCGACACGACAAAATTCATTATGCGAAGCTTCCAAATATCGACACCAACCGGCTTCGTCTCGGAATTTAAACTCTCCGGCACTAAGACGACCAAGCTCGTGCAAATTCTGCGCGCCTGCGCCGGCCACGACTACCTCTCGGGCCCGGCGGCAAAGGCCTATCTGGATCAGGACATGTTTATGCGTGCGGGCTTAGGCTTGGCTTGGAAAGGGTACGAATATGCTCCGTATCCCCAACTTTGGGGCGCGTTTGAGCCCCAGGTCACGGCGCTCGATTTACTTTTTAATTGCGGTCCCAATGCCTTAGCTTTGCTTAAAAGCCGCGTTAACCATGAACGCGCCCTTGAGCCCAAAAACAGCGAAAATCGCTGACCCCACTACCGACTTATGGTATGCTGGTCGCTAGAGCCGATGAGCTGAAATAGACCGGTGAAGTGTTGACGACCGCCATGGTGGGCCGATAAAGCCATAGCCAAATCGGTTTACGCCCCGGGGCTCACAAGCGGCACGGCGCTTCGGCGGAAACAACGGCAGCATTCAGGATTATGGTACAGTACAGCACTCGCCTTAACAAGCCGGCTCTCAACCATGCAGCCGCGCTCCGGACTATTGGCCATGCCTTGACCGGGGGTCTGTCAGGAAATGGCACGTACACGCAACGATGTCAGCATTGGCTGCAACGTAAGACGGGTGTGCCACGTTCTTTCTTGACCTCGTCCGGGACTGACGCTCTCGAAATGGCGGCACACTTAGCCGATTTAAAGCCCGGCGACGAAGTGATCATGCCGTCTTACACATTCTCCTCGACCGCCAATGCCGTCGTGCTACGTGGAGCGATTCCGGTTTTTGTCGATATCCGCAAGGACACGCTGAATATCGACGAGCGGCTTATAGAAAGGGCTATCACGCCGCGGACGCGTGCGATCTGCCCCGTGCACTATGCGGGCGTCGGCTGCGCGATGGACGAAATTCTCACCCTAGCGAGACGCCACAAATTATCCGTCATCGAGGACGCCGCTCAAGGGGTCGCGGCGAGCTACCGTGGTCGGCCACTGGGAAGCTTTGGGGACTTTGGCGCCTTTAGCTTTCATGCATCCAAAAACATCATCTCCGGCGAAGGCGGAGCTCTGCTCGTCAAAAATGCGCGCAAGGCCAAGCGGGCTGAAATTATATGGGAAAAAGGCACCAACCGCGCACAGCTTATTCGTGGTGAAGTCGATAAATATACTTGGGTTGACATAGGTTCGTCCTTTCTCATGAGCGAAGTCAGCGCAGCCCTGTTATGGACCCAACTGCAATCGGCCATGGCGATTACGGCACCGCGCCTCCGGCTCTGGAACAGCTACCATAAAGCTCTTGCCGGGCTCGAGGGCAAAGGATTGCTTCGCCGCCCCGTCATTCCAGAGGAATGTCAGCATAACGGGCACATATATCATATTCTCCTGCCGACCCCGGCACTGCGGGAGGCTTTACGGAAGCATTTGCGGCATCACAGGATCGAAGCCTGTTTCCATTATGTACCGCTGCATTCGTCCCCGGCAGGCCGGCGCTTCGGCCGGACGGCCTCACCGATGTCGGTCACGAACCGCGCTGCGGCAACTTTGCTGCGCTTGCCGCTCTTTCCGGGTTTAGCCGTCGCCGAGCAACAGCGCATTATCGACTTGGTGTCGGGCTTCTTAACCCGCAGCTTTTGATTGCGCTCCATAGTTTCTGAGCGGGCTGTCAAACTCGTTTATAAAAACGCGCCATTCGATTGATATGCGGCTCCCGGTCATGTTTGGCAACGCGAAAGTACGGTGCGTGCACCAGTTGGAGAAGATAACAACATCTCCACGTTCAAATTGCGGCACCCAAAATCGTTCGGCTGGAAAAGCATTTTGGATCGCCGCGGCTTCAAAGGCTTTGTAATCGAAACGCGGTGAGATCCCACTTGGACCGCGAGGCTCATAAGGTATGCTCGGATCATATCGACCGTAATCTCGGATCTCGTCCGCCGGTGCCAGCACAAATTCGAGGCCAGGAGCGAAGGCGCCCACACATTCAGAAAGAATTGGTGGTCAACACCCCACTGCGCATCGAGATGATAGTTCGGATGGCTATTCCACGCGGCTGTTTCGGACTGCGGGGCGATCCGCCTTATTTGACTTGCAACGCCCATGAACCATGTTGGGCCGAGAAGTGCCGTCAGGATCGCGTAGAGATTTTTGTTCGCCATAATATCTTCGTAACCGAAGGCCTGCTCGGTCGCCGCGCGCAACCGCCCCTCCCAAATCCACCCATTTTTATATTGCCGCAGCCCATCCTCGTCATGCGCTGAGCCGGAGCAAAACTGCTCATCGTCTTTACTATAAATACGCTCACAAGTGCGGCGGAAAAACGCGAGCTTGGCCGGATTTAAAAGACCACGAACCAGCACGCAGTCACGGGCGAAAAACATCTCGCGAATTTCCTCCACCGAGGCTTTGGCGTCGACCTCGGGAGGGGACGGAGGCGGGACAACCTTTGGACGTGATGCGGATGGACTCTGGTCCATTCTACAAACCTTCAGTTAAAGGAGCGGCTGGGCGGTTGTGATGCAAACGGATAACGAGAGGATGCGCGTTAAAAAGCGCGAGATACCCCGCACTGCGCAGCCGCTTACTGTTCTCCTTGAAGTACCGATTGGCGAGAACGACGGAAACCGTTTGCGGCTCTTGAGCAGCGAACGCTTCGACGGACAGAACGGGCAACCCATGCAACGTCGGGCCTTGGGGGTTGGTATCAATAAATCCGGCGATGTTGACCGAGGCTTTTGTAAGATGTTTAAAAACCAGATCACCACCCCGTGCCGTACCAAAGATCCACACCGGCCCGGGCCCCAACTGGCGGGCATCCTCAAACGACGGCAGGCTTAAGTCGTGGGTTTTTAAATCCACTGGCTCGTAACCCAGGGCACGGGCCTGATCTTTATAAACGAGCAAAAATTCTGAATTTCCCTCCCCTGTGCGGAGGTTGGCCAATTCCAGGTCCAAGTTTTGACGGCAGAAATCGGCGACCTCCGGAACCGAAGAGAATTCAGTCGGCCAGCCACCCAGCCAGTCGCGCACGTCTGTCATGAAATGCATTCCGCGAGAATGC
>JALYJG010000067.1 GCA_030775365.1 Pseudomonadota bacterium | reverse complement strand
TATCATAGGCATCAAGCCGCTCGCGCCCGGCGGACGGTTTCCGGAAAACGGTCTTGCGCGCTTCAGCGTGATTGCTGTTGGTGCTGATGGCCGCAGGCGGGATGCCGATGATCTCTCCTATCAGGTGTATGAGGAAGGGCGCAGCTTTGCTTGGTATCAGGCCGAAGGGCGCTGGAACTATAAGCCGCTGCAGCAGAAAAGGCGTATGGGCGGCGGCGCGCTGCATCTGGATGCGCAAGGGGATGACAGGATTGAATGGCCGGTCGCGACAGGGACCTACCGGCTCGAAATAACGGACGCCGACGGAAACTTGCGCAGTGTCGCAGGATTTGGCGCGGGCTGGGGGCGGCCTGACGAGGCACCGGCGCTATCCGATCTAAGTCTTACGCCCTCCCCAGCTCTTTTGCAGCCCGAGCAGGAGGAGCAAGTACGGTTTACGCTTGAGCAGCCTACGATGGTCACCGCGTTTATCGGTGACGACCACATCCGCAAGATCCTGCACGAGTTCAAGCCGAAAGGCGAAAACACGATCGCTTTCGTGCCCGGTAAGGATTGGACAGGTCCCGTGACGCTCCGGATCGAAGCGGAAGCGCGAAACCGCGCCGGTCAGATCACGCTGCCGCTCGGGCCGAGGGAGGTCCGGGAAAAGCTCGCTTCCAAGAACGCGAGGCCGGACGACGCCATTGTCATCAAGTTTATGGGACCGGACAGGTTGATGGAAGGCGATCTGTCGCAGGCCGCGTTCGAAGCCAAAAGCGACGCCGACAGCAGTCTAGCGCTTCACGTTGCCTTGAGCGTGTCGCCCGAGTTGAAGCTTAACGAGGCCGGCAGCGCTGGCGTGACCCTGGCGCCCCTGCAGTCGAAGGCGATCCCATTTGCGCTCGAGGCGGTCCATGCCGGCGACGCGGTCGTCAAAGCGGAGGTGACCGGCCCAAACCGCTTGCATAGCAGTCGCGCATCGACCCTCCCCGTCCTCGCAACGAGCCGTTCGCTCGCAGAAGCACTACATTGGAGTGTGGCGCCGCGGCAGACCTGGCGGCCGCCCGTGGACAAGGCGCATGCGAAGCCAGAGGATAGCCTCCTGTTCTTATCGGCGGCGCCGCTGTTCGACACGCCGCAGCTTTTACCGGCGCTTCTGTCCCTGCGACCTTTTACAACGGCCGAAATCACCGGCACGCTCGAAGCCTTGCGTCTATGGCGCGAGCCCATCACGACGGCTGGGCTGTTGTCGGATGCCGCTTTTGCGCAACGGCAAAAGGATTTGCTGCTGCACTTGTTGGCGCGGCAAAAGCCGGATGGCGGATTCTCCCGGATGCCGGATGAGGGGCCCGATATCGTAAGTACATCGCAAGCGCTGGCAGCGCTTGCGCATGCCGAGCCCGAGCGCGCGAAAGCCGGGGTCGAACAGGCGGCTACTTGGTTGCAGCATCAACTCGAAAACACCTGGCTTGATGAGCAAGAAAGAGCGGGGCGGGCGGCGGCTTATGCGGCACTCGCCGAGGCCGACCACGTCGATAATGCCAGTCTGAATTATTTCGCGGATACGAGCGCCGATAAAGGGATGTCCCCTTTAGCGGCGGCTCAACTGGCTTACGCTTTTTCGAAACTTAATGATCAGGGTAAAGCCGCCTTCTGGCTTGATGTCGCGGGCGCGAAAAAACTGAGCGCTAATGAACCCGTCGCCATTTTGCCCTTCCTCGCTAAAAATGTGTTTTTTGATGCCCAACTTCTTTGGCCGGTTATGGAATCGGCCTCCCAACGGCTGGTGAAGCTCGGCGGTCAGGATCCCGAGGACCTTACCGGTTTTCTGAGCACGATGCGGCTTTCACAGCAGCGCAGGGGCGCATGGCGCGTGACCGTCGACACGGATAAAAGGAATCCGAAAGATCTTCTGGCGCTGTTCGTGCCGGCGAAAGCTGGTTTACCTTCCATCCACAATGCCGGTGATGAGCCCGTCTTCGCATCGCGCGTGCTAGACGCGGAGCCGGGGCCGGCGGTAACGCCTCTCATAAGCCGCCACATCTATCAGTTAAACGGTACCGAGATGGTGGCGAATAAGGCTTTGACGCGTGGCGAGACGTATCTCGTTGTACTCGAAGGACCTTGGGCGCCGGACAAGGCGTCTGGCTTGGCCGGCGGCATCTTCATCCATGACGAGCTCGCGCCCTCGCTGCGCGCGGCCGGCTGTTTGCCGCCGGCCCCGGTTGATGCCGATAATGAACTCGACTGGCTGAAGAACCAGACCTTGACGCCCTTGGCGAGCTGCGAGACTTGGGATGGAGGCATTGATATGTTTGCTGCTAAGCGAGAGGGCACGACGTGGCGCGCCGCATATTTGGCCAAAGCCATGTGGAGTGGCGCCTTCACTCTGGCGTCGCCCTCGGCGCGCAACCCCAGTCTGAACCATGAACCCATCTCCGGCGCCAAGACGCGCGTCAAGATCCGTTAGCGCTATCGGTGGCGATATCCAAGAGAATGGAGGAGCCAGGGCATGGCGCTAGACACGCGGCCTGACCCGGGGTGATCAGGGTGGGGGCCGGCTAGCTGTGTCTCGCTAGCACGTGATCTGGTTTTAGCCCGTGATCTCGATGGACGTGGCCTCACGACCTTTGGATGCAGTCTGCACAAGCATCTTCACGCGCTGACCTGAGTCGATATGCTGGAGCCCGGCACGCAACAGGATGGAGCGGTGAACGAAAACATCCCTGTCGCCGTCATCCGGCGTGACAAAACCAAATCCTTTGTCCGGCTTGTACCATTTGACCGTGCCAGTCATCTCTGTTTCTGGCCCAGTCGGTGCCGGCCGGCCGCCGCCGCTCTGCGCTGGGCTGCGGGGCACATCGGTGACGCCGAGCACTTGAAGAATGCTCGCCACCTGCCGTCCTTTCGGACCATCCGTTATTTCAACGAGCATCTTTGTGCCTTCGGGCACATCACGTAATCCCGCGCGCGTAGCAACAGAAGAGTGCATAAACGCGTCCGAAGAGCCATCCGCCGGTGCAACGAAACCGAAACCTTTGACGAGGCTAAACCACTTGACGACGGCTTCCGTCTGGAACCCGTGGTCGGAGGAAGATTGAAAGCGATCGGATGGCACAGCTATACCCAGAAGGTGGATTGGTTAATAGGCGCTCCTCACCCTTTGCCGGCCCAAACGCACGGGTCCGACACCGGTGAAAACCCCCCAACTCTCTAATTTCTCAGGAACTTCAGATGTCCTGGCGAAAAATAGAAGCCGAGGCTCACGGCCTGATTAACGAATTTGAACACTCAATTTAGACAAAATTGGGGCGGGACCCCGCGGATATTCAGCATTTCTTAGCGTTAAAGCGCTATTTTCGTAAGGAAAGCATGAGGATCGAAGCCATGATGAAGATGGCCACCTGTTTGGTTGCGCGTTTTGCGGCAACGCTTGGCCTGGCAGCGGCGATGCTCGCTCCACTATGCCCGCTGCATGCGCAGCAACTGGATCCATTCCAGAACGATGGCGGCACTTGGAAATCTTTCGCGCGCTACAAGGAAGAGCAAAAGGAACGCCTGCTCTCGACCATGACAGGAAATCTCGAGAGGGACGCTGTCGCGCGCGACGCTTTGGAGCGCGCTGACGATCCGGCTCCCGATAGCGCTCCCGATCGCGCGACGGACGAAAAGACGGCGCTGGCAACTCTGCCGTCTGCAAGTCCGGCGTCCGGCGCCCCTATGGCACCTGAACAGATCGGGGAGCCGCCAGCCACCACGAACTCGCGGGGCTCGCCGACAACCCCTCGGGCATTTGCGACACCTGATCGTCCTCTCGCTTTGCCTGTCATGCCCGCCATCAATAAAGGCTTTGACATACGTGTCGGATCCACTGTTGTGCAGGACGAAGGGTCGCCGACAGCGCATATCACCAATATGGAGGCCGCTCCGGATCTTATGTTGCCGAAGCAAAACTGGCTTGACGCTGCGCAGGCTGCTTTGCGGCAGGCGCAAGGCAAGGATTATCTCGGTGACACGATGCCTTTGAACATACGGCTGAGTTTTCTGCCCGGTTTCGATGCGGTAGCCTCAGCAAAATCCGCGCATGGGGTAGCGGTAGCGACGGCCAAGCCCCTTGCGACGCCCGCGCCCGAAAAATCGGCCTCCGATATTGCGGCTTGTGCGGCTGTCGAAGCTTACAAAAAACGGCAGCTCGAAGCGATCCAGAGTGATCGCCAGACCCTCGCCGCCTTGCAGGACGCGATTGCAAAACTGGGTCTGCAAAAGCAGCTGAACTTTATGTCGGGCGCAGAGGGCCCCACAAATACCTCGGCCAATAACGGGCCGCTGATCAATCTGCCATCGCCCGCTATCCCCGCCTTGCCGCCTGTCGCCAAACCCTAATAGCTCCTTTCGCCGCCCGCCAACTGACAAGTGGGACTGAGAAGTTCAAGCGCCAAAGCCCTGGATATCACCAAGCGCCAGGCATCGAGCGACGCACGCGTATTTCTGTAAAATTTGATGGATCTTGGACGCGCTCGGGCGCCATCTAAAACAACCGAAAAAGCCGTCAATTAAGGCTTTTTTAAGCGTAAAGCTGCTAAAGCACGAGCGTCAAGATCTGTTTTCCCCGAATTAGTTTCAGGGAGGCATGATAAGATTCAAGAGTTGAGAGATTGTCCTCTCGCCGCGCTTAGGGACGACGTCAATGATGCCCCAGTCAACACTGACCGACGATCAAATGGCAAGGCTCGTGCGCAACGCACTGATTGTCGCCGGCACCGAAATGGGCACCGAGGGCGATCACTGGCCCGTGATCAACGCCACGATTCACAGCGTTATGAAGGACTGGGAAAATCTCAAGATTGAGCGGCGCGTCCACGAGGAAATGCGCAACCATCTTTACGCGCAGCTCGATCGTATGGATGAAATTGTCGAAGCCTCCCCCGAGAGCGTGCGGCGCGACGTGGCCCCCAAATTAAAGACGTTGCGAGAAATCTATGACGCGCATTTTGCGCCGACCGGCCTCGCCCCATCGGCCCTAAGTGACGAAGAGACGCCGGCCCATGTGCGCCGTGCGCAGAACATTATTCAATCCATGGAGGATGACGATGGTTGATTTCGGCTTTATCGGCAGTCTTGCTGCCCTCCCGGTCGCTCAGGCCAATGCGTTTGGCGTTGGCGCGGTCTATGAGGCCTCACTGCCAATCCTTAATGAATTGAACGCTCATCCCGGGCTTCGCGGTCCTGTCCACGAGACGATGCAACAGTTCGCGGCCGGCCGAAAAGAGGGCGCCTCGCTCGCTGCGGGGCCTAGCCATGCGCTGCCGGGCTACGGTGAGCCAACCCGCTCCTCCAGCGTTAAGGCCTATGGCCGTCCCAGGCCCTTGGGCTTTAACGGACCTAACTAACTAGGTCATTGCACTTTCGCACGACTTCGGCTCGAATGCCCTCTCCCTGCATTCGAGCCGAAGCTTTTTTGTGATACGCGAGCATCATCACCTCGTTCCCAACATCCTGCATTTTCTGGCCGGCGGGTTAATGGGCCTTGTTAGTGCCTCGCTGGCGCAGCAATTCGGCTGGCGATCTGCTGACCGTTTGCCGGGCGAAAGCCGCTGGCCACATTGCGTGTTTTGCCAAGCCGCCATGACCTGGCAGGACGTTTTTCCGCTGTTCGGCTGGCTGCTTCGCCCTGATACACTTTCGCTCTCCTGTCCATGCACCCGGCGCAAGAACTTATGGACCCAGCCGCTGACCGAAGGTATTGGCTTTCTGCTGGGGGTCATCGCCATGTATCTGGCCGGTTGGAACCCTCTTGTCGTCCCGCTTTGCCTCGGCCTCGGTCTTCTGCCTGGGCTCGCGATGGTCGATTTGCATTTCGGCCTGATGCCCGATGGGCTCAGCCTGCTAATAGGCGTATTCGGGCTGATTTGGATCGCTTTGGGCGGTGGCGATATTTATCTAGCTCTCATGGTATCAGCCTCGCTCCTGGGACTCGGTCTTTTCTGCGCTCTTGTCTATAGCCGCTGGCGGAAGAAAGAAATGCTGGGGCTGGGGGACGTCAAATTTTTTGCGGCCGCCGGGCTCTGGCTGCAGCCGGAGATAGCTCCATGGTTTCTGGTCCTGGCGGGCGTGCTTGGTGCGGCTATGGGTTTGAGCTGGCAACGGTTGGGCGGTGGTAAGGAGTCGCCCTTTGCGCCCGCTCTTTGTCTGGCCCTGGCCTTGTGCGTTTTGTATCAGGTGACGCAACTCCCATGAGGCGTCCATGAGCCGACCCCAAGCCTCGCAGGGCCGCCACAGCTTTGGCCGCTCGCTCTTCACGGTCAGTGGTCTGACGATCCTGAGCCGTGTGGGCGGCTTTGTGCGCGACACTTTGACGGCGATGTTTTTGGGGGCAGGGCCGGTTGCCGATGCTTTCTTTGTGGCGCAGCGTTTGCCGAACCTGTTTCGCAGTCTTTTCGCTGAGGGAGCATTCTCGGCCGCCTTCGTTCCGCTTTATACGACCGAGCAGCAGCGGAACGGAAGCGAGGCGGCCCAGGAGTTCGCCGGGGAAGCGCTGGCGATGCTCTTGGCGATATTGATCCCGTTTTCGGCCGTGCTCATGTTTTTCATGCCTTATGTCATGCGCGTACTGGCGCCGGGCTTTGAAGAGGATCCGGTCAAATATGATCTGGCCGTCAAATTCAGTCTGATCACGTTTCCCTATTTGACATTGATTTCGATTACGGCCCTGCAAAGCGGCGTGCTTAACGCCCGCGGACGTTTTGGACCCGGCGCTGCGGCGCCCATAGCCCTCAACATCGTCTTGATAGCAGGGCTTTTCATCGCCCATTTTCTGCACCTCGACGTCGGTTACACGCTCGCCTGGGCGCTCACGGTTTCGGGTCTCGTGCAAATGTTGTGGTTGGCTTTAAGCTGCTGGCGCGCGGGGGTATCGATCCCGCTTATGTGGCCGCATCTGACGGCGGCCAGCCGCCGTCTTTTCCGCCGTGTTGGTCCGGGCTCGGTTGGCGCTGGCGCGGCCCAGATCAATCTTTTGATCTCAACCTCGCTCGCTTCGCGTCTGGCGACAGGGGCCGTATCCTGGCTGTTTTATGCCGACCGCTTAAACCAGTTACCCCTCGGGATCGTCGGTATCGCGGTGGCCACGACCCTACTGCCGAGGCTTTCGCGTCATGTCGAGGCCGGCGAGGAGGAAGATGTGCGGCATTTTACGAGCCGGGCGATCGAATTCTGCCTTCTACTAGGCCTGCCGGCGACGGTCGGTCTTGGCATCGCCGCGCGGCCCATCATTCAGACGCTATTCGAGCACGGGGCTTTCTCACCCATGGATACGACGGCAACGGCCGAAGCGCTGGGTGCCTACGCGCTGGGCATCCCGGCCTTTCTTCTCGTTAAGGTTTTCGCCTCGAGCTTTTTTGCCCGGCACGATACGGCGACCCCCGTCAAAATCGCCTTCATCGCCATGACCGTGAATGTCTTAGGCTCTGTGCTGATGCTGGGGCCACTCCAGCATATCGGTATTGCGCTGGCCAACAGCCTGGCCGTATGGGTCAACGCCATTCTGCTTTATGCAAAGCTTCGCCCCATGCGGGGTGCCATTGGCGATACGCGGCTGCGCCGCACAGCGCCCCGGCTGATCCTTTCTGCCCTAGTCATGAGCGCTGTAACGTTCGCCCTTATGCGGGGCTTGGAGGGTTTCTTCATGGGCCAGCATTTTGCCAAGCAAATCATTGGCCTCGGCCTCATTATAGGCTTTTCGTCGCTCGCCTATGGTCTCATGCTGCAATTGACTTCGGCGATGCGTCTTAGCGATGTGCGGAAAATCCTCGAATCGAGGGGCAGTAAATCGCCGAAAGCTACGGAAGCCGCCAAGACCGCAGAGGCCATTGAGGACATGGACCGGGCTCCCTGACTTGGCGCCAGGCGCTCGGTCTTGCAACTTCCCCTTGCATCCTTCTCTTGGTGCACAGCTTGGCTCAGGTCCTGGACCCTTCTTGGCGCGCTTGGCGCGCTTGTGGCCCGCTTTTGGAGACTGCGACAGAATCTAACCATCTGTAAAATAATAAGAAAAGCTGTTCCTTGACATCGGGTCCGAGAAATTCCTATCTTCGCGCCTGTTTCTACGTTAGCGTTAATAAGCAGGTCCGGCAGGCGCCCCTTATGTTGTGGGCAAATGAACGAAGACAGGCCTCCGGCCCTTAATTTAACCAGTAACCTTCGAAATCATCACTGCGGATCCCTTATGCAACTTTCCGTTAAAGGCAAGCAAATCGACGTTGGCGACGCGTTACGCACCCATGTCGAGACCCATCTTAAGGAAATCACGGGCAAATATTTCAGTACACCCCTTGACGCCCATGTCACCTTTTCTCGTGAAGGCAGCCTGTTCCGTGCCGATATCACTGTCCATGCAGGACGCGGGATAATTCTGCAGAGCAATGGCGCGGCGGTCGAAGCCTATCCGGCCTTTGATATCGCCGCCGACCGTATCGCTAAGCGCCTAAGGCGCTACAAGAACCGCATCAAGCGCCACGACCACGATAGCGGCCGACGCGCAGAAGCCGTTATGGCGAGCAGCTTTGTCCTCAATGGCGAGGAGGAGGAGCGCGAAGAACAGGCCAACGACTATCCTGTGGTCGTTGCCGAGATGACGACGCCGATTGAATCTCTGACGGTGAGCGAAGCGGTTATGCGTCTCGATCTGGCCGATTTGCCGGCGCTGATGTTCGCCAACCGCGCCCATGGCGGGCTGAATATGATTTACAGACGGCCCGACGGACATATAG
>JALYJG010000066.1 GCA_030775365.1 Pseudomonadota bacterium | reverse complement strand
ACATACTGCCGCGTGCGGTCGCCTGGAGTACGCTGGCCACCCAGATCGGCATGGTGCTTGGGCCTTGGATCGGCGGGGTCCTATGCGCAATTTCGCCTTTTTGGGCCAATGGCGCGGCGGGCATCATGTATGTTGTCGCGAGCGTTACGGGTTTCTTGCTGCTCGCCATGCCCATCAACGCCCTCCCGAAACCCAGCGGGCAGACGCGCTTGACGATGATTCGGGACGGGCTGGCCTATCTCTGGTCCAGCAAGATTGTTCTCGGTGCCATCTCGCTCGACCTGTTTGCCGTGTTGCTGGGGGGCGTTACCGCGTTGCTCCCGGTTTTTGCGCGTGACGTACTCGAGGTCGGACCCTATGGGTTCGGGCTGTTACGCTCGGCCTCGGCGATTGGCGGCGGCCTGGCGACGCTCGTCATTAGCCGCAGGCCGATCACGCGGCATGCCGGACTCTGGATGCTGTGCTCGGTCGTCGTCTATGGCATTACGACGATCATTTTCGCTTTTTCGAAGGATTTGTGGCTTTCAATGGCGATGCTTGTCGTGTTGGGCGCGGCCGATTCCGTATCGGTGTTTGTGCGGCAAAGTCTTGTGCAGATCGTTACGCCCAATCATATGCGCGGCCGTGTGTCCGCCGTAGCGGGGCTTTTTATCAGCGCCTCAAACGAGCTGGGCGAGTTTGAAAGCGGCACGGCCGCTCGCATCCTCGGCCCCATTGGCTCAGCTCTTTTTGGCGGCATTGGCTCGATTGCAGTCACGGCCCTTTGGGCCAAGCTCTTCCCGGCGCTCCGCAGGGCTGACCGGATGATCGCGCCGAAGGAGTAGTCAGGGCACGATATTCCAGCTCGGATCCGGCTCATACTCGGTTAAAGCCGTTGCCGTATTCAGAGTATCTCGGCCGAGATTTTTCTCGTACACAATGCCGCCCTGATTGATGATGAAGGTCATGACGCCGGAATCTCCGTATTGGGCGGGGAAGGCGATCAAGGCGAAGCCGCCTGTCATATGACCGTCAACGAGGTAATCCATCCCGCCCCCTGGCGCATGCGGGCCTTGGGCTTTCAAGATTCTGTAGAAATAACCGTGATAGGGCGAGTGCCCCTCGGTTCCGGCATTGCGTAAATAGCCTTCGGCTAAAGCCGTCGCGATCAGTGGCCCAAGCGGGCTTTCGGGCTCGCTTTGTTGCGCCGGCCAGTATAGCCCGTCATGGCTACTATCGCTGCTGAGAAATTTCTGCGCGTATTCCTGGCGCCCATCCGGAAGAGGATGTTGCGCGGCGAATTCCCTCTGCGCTTCGACATAAGCGCGGCAGACTTCGATAACGTAGAGTTCATTCCGGCCGATCCGGCGGTCGAGAATTTCCTGCTCACCTTCGCCTGTATCAAACCGCCAACCCTTACCATCCCGCACGAGCGGCAGCGGCATCGGCCAGGCCTCGGCCCCCACCTCGAGGACCTTTTTGCTCTCGCCTTCGTCCTCGATTTCGTGCGCCGTATCATAGGCCGTAACAAATTTCTGCCGCGCCGCGTCATCGGCGATAGCATCGCCCGAATTAACAAGCTTTTCGGAATCGTCGCCGAGGATCCGAACCAGTTCGGCCGTGTGGTTGTGCCGCGAAGCGAAGACGAGAGCGTCGACCGCTTTTTGCGGCGTCGGGAAAACCTCGGCCTGGTTAGCGGCGCGCGTTTGGCCTGGCATCGACGTCGACAGTAGAAGAAACGTACAGAAGCCGACCATATGAATGCGGGACATGGTTAGGTGTGTGTTTTTGATTCTTCGATCCATCGCGTCCTCTTAGGCTTAGCGGTTTCTTTGCTCGCCGCCATGTTCACCGCCATGATCGCCCTGCGTTTCGTCCCCGTGGCCGCTGTGGCCTCGCCCGGAGCCGTGAGTTTCAGACGAAGCCGATGGCGCTGGAGGTCGCGGTGCTGTCGGGGGTGGCGCAACAGCGGGTGCCGCAACAGGGGGAGGTGCAACAGGGGGTGGCGCGGCGGACGCCGGAGAGGCGGATTGCTGAGAGGTGGACGGCCGTGAGGGAACCGCCGAGGCGCGGCTCACGAAACCCCGGTGAGCCTCCGATCGGACGTCGGGGCCTCTAGCAAAGGATTCGAAAAGAGGCGCTGCGCGTTCCTGGGCCGCTCCCGCTGGCTGCAGAACCGGCTGGTGTTGAGGCTCCTGCGGCTCCCGAGGCTGCGTATGCTCCGGTGGCGGCTGCTGTCGCGAAATTTCGGCAAAAGGTCCCTGAATGCGAGGCGTGGGCGTGATGCGAGGCTGCTCAGGTTGCCGCAATTCGGGTGCCTCCGGGTGGGGGATGTTAAGTGGTTGCGGCGTGGCAATGTTATGCACCTGCAGCGGGGGCGGGATTTCCGGACGGGTGCGCAGCCGGGACTCTTGGCCGCGCCCGCGTTCACCCGCCTCGTTCTCCCGAGGAATGGCGCTAGAGGGCGACCAATGGTCTTGCGACTCGCCGCCAAAACCGCGAAAGCGGCGCTGGTCGCGGTCCGCATCGCCCTGAAATTGTGCTCGAACCTCTGGGCTGCGATAGGGAACGTTATGGCGATGCGCGACATCGTGCTCCCAGACCTCGCCATCGAATGTCCGCGGGCGGTCATGGTTCAGGGAGCGAAAGCGGTCGTTATCCACGAGGATGCGCCGTCCATGCCAGTCCCAATGGTCCCAACCCCACAGCCTTTCGATCACGGTGACCCCTAAGCCGAAGCCGAAGAGACCGGAATGATACGTGACGTAGCCAGGTGGCGGAGGGAAATAGTAAGGCGGGTAAGCCGGATAAGGCCAAGTCCCGTAAACGAGGGTCGGGTTGTAATAGGGCACATAGACGAGTTGAGGCTGAGCCGGGGCTATGACGATGGCATTATCCTGCTGTGAGACGATCTGCTGCGGTGTTGACTGCAGGGTACCTGCCGCGAGAGCCGACTGTCGTAACCGTTGCACCGAGTCCATGATCGCACTTTGGGAGGCAAGAAAGGCATCGCCGAGCTGCTCAGTCCACTGGATGTTGCCGTCCATCATAGCCAGAACCTGTGGCACCGTGACCAGCGATTTGACGCTCGGATCCCAGGGCTGGGCGGTCAGAGCGTCTTGTAGCGCATCACCGGCGCGAGTGGCGTTTTCAGGGGCTTGCCGCCACCGTTGTGCTTCCACAATTTCCAAAGGGTAAGTCGAGGCCATCAGGATTTGCGAAATGAGCGGATCGGGGTAAAGCGCGATCGGCGCCACCATCTGATCAATCTGCTCGGCGGAATAGGTGCGTGACTGGACCGGCATCGGCGTCATCGCCGGCTGTTGCTGCAGACTGGGCTGCTGCACAAGTCCGGGCTGCTGCGGGTAGGCCTCGGGCGTCTGCGGCACAAAGGCCTGGGCTCCGGCCGGAGAGGGGAACCAACTTAAGGCGAGCAGAAAAACCGCCGCAGTGCCGAGGTAGTTCTTATATCCCATATATACCAGTCCCTGAGCCATCCTAGGTGGAACACGCTGTTGCAAAGAGATTGCGCTCACCCGACATCGTCTTGCATGACGATAGCTACGGCTTCATGGCAGCTTTGTGACCAAATTCGATCAGGCCAAGGGCATTTAGGTTGCCAGGCATTCTACCGGCCCCGCATGAGTTCCGGCGGTAAGCGAGGGCTGAGGCGCTCGAACAGTCCAGTCTCGAGAAAGTGAGCCTATTCACGAGTTGCGCCTTTGAGGATTAGCCCATCGAGCTTCTGCCGGAACACGACGCTTCACGCCATTCACACCCGTGCGGGCCCCGTGTAATGTTGCCCGTCCCCCCCTTATGTTCAGGGTCTTAGCGCTAAGTGCCTGGGGTGCACAGCCCAGATGGGCGCCAAGGGTAGGTAAGGTATGCTGGATATCTATGTCGACGGGGATGCATGCCCTGTCAAAGACGAAGTCGTGCGGGTGGCCGCCCGATATTCCCTGCACGTGATTATGGTCAGTAATCGCGGCCTGCGTGAAGCTTTGGGGCCGAACGTTAAAAGTATTATGGTAGGTCCCGAATTCGATGCGGCGGACAACTGGATTGTGGAGCATCTGGGCGACAGGGATATCGTGGTGACGGCGGATATCCAGTTAGCGGCACACTGCCTGAAAAAAGGGGCGAAAGCTCTCGGGCCGAACGGTCATATATTCTCCCTCGACAATATCGGCTCGGCTCTGGCTATGCGCGAGCTTAAAGCTTATTTGCGGGAGGCCGGCACCAGTAAAGGCTTTAACGCTGCCTTCACGAAAAAGGATCGCTCGCAGTTTTTGCAGTCACTTGATTTGTTGATTCAAAAGATCCGACAAACTTAAGGGAAGTTATGATGGCGCAAGAGTCCGAAGGCCGATATCTGGAAGATTTTGTCGCCGGCCTGTCTTTCCGGTCGGGTAAGCGAGCCATCGAGGCCGACAACATCAAGCGCTTCGCGGCCGAGTTCGACCCCCAGCCTTTTCATCTCGATCAGGATGCGGCGAAAGGTTCCATTTTTGGTGGGCTCGTGGCGAGCGGCTGGTATACGGCGGCCTTCTCGATGCGGCTTTTGGTGGAGAGCGACATCAAGCCCGCTGGTGGCATCATAGGCGTGGGTTTCGACGAGCTGAGCTGGCCGCGTCCCGTCTACCCGGGGGACGAACTCCATGTTGAGGGCGAGATTCTAAGCGTTCGTCCCTCAAAATCGCGCGCCGACAAAGGGCTGATCAAGGTTCGTGCCACCACACTCAACCAAACGGGCGCAGCCGTGCAGATAGCTGTTGGAAATCTTTTGGTATCACGCCGCCCGAGTGGATCTGTTATTGCGGTTTCGCCGTGCCCGGTGCCTTGATTTCCGGGTCGTTGGCAATCGAGAGATCGTCCTTAACGACCGTGACCCCCCGAACCTGCTGGGCAATATGCATAGCCTTTGCCTCGCTATCGGAGGTGTCGACAAAGCCTCGCAATTCGACCACGCCGTCGAACGTATCGACGTTGATTTGCAGCGGTCTGATCTGCGCATCGGCATCCAGAGCCTTGCGCACGCGCGCGGTGACGGCGTCATCGCCCATCGGTGGCGCGAGTGTTTCGTTCACGGCTTCGCACGACACCAGAGACAGCATCAGCGCGGGTAAAAGCAGAGATTTGACTGCCAAGCGTACTTTCGACTGCATAACGTTCCCCTTGATTAGTAATACCATGTGCCCAGTCCTTTACCACACTTCGGCATTATTGCGACTAGCGCATTTGTGTGCCCGCCTTTACCAATTAACCCTTTGTTTTACTTGGAGTCCACGCGCCCTATAGTGAGCATATTATTAACCGACTGGACGCCCTCGGTGAGGTGAGCGACCCTTGTGGCTTCAGCTTCCTCTTCTTTTGTGCCCACAACGCCGTTCAACTGGACAACGCCCTGTAACGCCGTGACCGCGATGCGGTCATCTTTAAGCGCGGGGTCGGCCGCGATGGCCGCCGTGACTTTGGCGGTCAGCGTCGCGTCCTGATTATACCCGCTGGCCGGGTAGCCGCCGCCTTGGTAACCGCCCACTGGAGCTTGCGCGAAACAAGGCTGGACGAATGCCAGCCATCCGGCCGCGACAAAAGCCATCACAAAAGGGGCGATCAAACAGAAGGGCAAGCGTTTCATTTTCGGTCCTCCAATGTGCAGCTGCTGGCTTGCAGCCGCCAGTTTGCAGCCGCCAGTTTGCAGCCGCAACTGCGCGCCGCGCGCGTATTTTACCATTGAACCCGGGCTATTGCAGCCGCGTTATGCTCTGAAATGCCTAATTTTATTGATTTCTTACGCGCTGATGCGCCGAGTCAGTCGGCGCCTTTATCTCTACGCGGCTTTCTGCGATCGCCCGAGCTTTTGCGCGAGCAAGTCGGGATGGATCGGTTTGCTCATATACTCGTCCATGCCCGCATCAAGGCAGCGGTCGCGGTCGCCCGCCAAAGCATAGGCGGTCGCGCCAATGATGAAATTACGGAACCCTTTGCCTTTTTCGAGGTCACGGATGCGGCGCGTAGCTTCCAGTCCGTCCATGCCGTGCATCTGCACGTCCATAAGGATGGCCGTATAGGGTGTGCTGCGCGATTGAACCTTCTCGATCGCTTCGTGGCCTGTTCCGGCCACTTCCACGGCGTAGCCGAGATTTTCCAACACCATTGTGGCCACCATGATGTTGGCGGCATAATCTTCGACCACAAGAATCTTGCCGGTTTGCGGGGAACCGCTAACGGCCGGCCGGGGGGCTTCGGCCGCCAAGTTTAGTCGTTGCATCTGACCCTTGGGCAGCGACAGCATCAGCGTAAAGCAGGAACCCTCGCCGACTTGGCTGCTGACAGTAATGTCCCCACCCATCAGGTGAGCCAGCGATTTGGAAATGGCCAGTCCGAGGCCTGACCCGCCGAAGCGGCGTGAGATCGTTTGATCGGCCTGGACAAACTTGTCGAAAATGACGGGGAGTTTCTCGGGCGAAATTCCGACCCCGCTGTCGGCTACCGTGATGCGTACATCGCCACCGCCGGGCATCGTTTCTGCGCTTGCCGTGACGGTAACCCCGCCATGCGTCGTAAACTTCATCGCGTTGCTGATCAGGTTGGCAAGTATCTGTTGGATCCGCGTCGGATCCCCCATGAAGATTTGCTTCCCGATGTTGTTAGTGACGGACAGCTTGAGTCCTTTCGCTGCAGCTTGCCCGTCGAACATGGCGTGCAAGACCTTGAATACAGCGTCAAAGGAGAAGGAGCGGGTTTCAAGATCGATCTGGCCGTATTCGATGCGGCTGATATCAAGCAGATCGTCGATCAGCTTAAGTAAAATGTCCGCATTGGCACGTAAAGTCTCGGCCATTTCTTTTTGCTTGGCGTCCAGTTTTGTTTCCATGAGAAGGCAAGAAAGTCCGACCACGGCATTCATGGGCGTACGGATCTCATGGCTCATCATGGCGAGGAAATCGCTTTTCGCGTGGCTGGCTGCCTCAGCCCGTTCCTTGGCCGAGGCGAGTTCGGCGCGCTGGACTTCATTTTCGCTCATAAGGTTCTTGAGTTCCTCCTCGCGCGCCTTTTGAATGGATATGTCGGTGTGAGCCCCGATGAGCCGCTCGATTTGACCCTCCTTGTTCCAAATGCCTACGCCCCGCGACAGCAGCCAGACCCAGTGGCCGTCTTTATGGCGGACGCGAAAAATGCACGTGTAGCCCGGAACCTTGCGCGCAACAAAATCGTCAAAAGCCGATTTCACGGTGACCATATCGTCGGGATGGATCATAGAGGTGAAGATCTCGACGGATGATCCAAGTGCCTTTTCGCTGTAGCCCAGAAGGGCTTGGTAAGAGGGGGAGTAGTAGATCGTGCCCGTCAGGATGTTATGGTCATAAATGCCGTCGCTGATCCCGCTGAGAACCGTGGAGAAAAGCTCCTCGCTTTTTCGTAACCGCTCCTCGGCACGGCTGTTCTTGTTGATCAGCGTAAACATGACGATATTGGTAACAATAAGCGCGCCCAGTCCGAGAACCGCGCCAAGAATGAGCGTGAGTAAATAGTTTTCCTGCTCATCGCTCGCAGCCACCGTGCGCGCACCCAGAATATGGCCTTCCTCCTGGCTGAATACCTCGAAGGCAGAACGTACTTCGGCAATGGCGTGTTTCGTGCTGGCGGCCCGTGTGGCGAGCGAATAGACGCTGGTGTGGCGGTTATGGAGCGCCGTAATATGTTCGGCGCAAATTCTCTTGAGATCCTCCACGCGCGCCCGGAATACGGCAAAGCTTTGTTGCTGGTCTGGATTGTCAGCCGTGGTTTTTGCGAGCTCATTTATATGGGTGTTGAGCGCCGTGAGAGCCGTCATATAGGAGGGCAGGTAGCGCGCATAGCCGGTAACGGTGTAATCCTGCTCGTTGGTCGCCACATCGATCGCGTCGACGAGTGTCAGCCGCGCGACACGCATGGCTTCGTAGCTGTGCACGACCCAGTCATGCGACTTCTTGTTGATGCGGGATTGTTGATAAATCACGAGCGTGAACGACACCAGCAGAACGCAGGAGATCATCAGCATAATAAGAAAGTACTTTTTGGTGGGCTGGAGCGAAGTCAACATTAAGCGCGAATTGTTGTGGATCACCTGGCCGAAAGTACCACCTTCCGGTTGCATCTCCTAATCCCGCCCCGGGCAGGGCAAGGGACATTTTCACCTGGGCGCCCCTGCGTTGGGGTTAAGGGCGGCTAAAATTGCCCCGCCCCTGTATCAGGAAACGATGGGAATTGGGGTTCAATGCATAAAGGGAGCATAAAGATCCTATAAATCGCTTATTTGTCCACATTTTTGCCAAGATTCGGGCCGTCTTTATATGCTATGAAGGCTCGTGTTTACGAAATTCTGAGCACCCGACACGGAGGTTCAAGATGAAAATTAAGCATAAATCCTGGCTAACTTGCGGGCTCGTTACGGCTGTCCTTGCCGCTGGCTTCAGTACAACCGTGCCGGCGCGCGCCCAAGCTTTTGCGCAACCGGAGGGGTCGGAGCGGCCGCCTGAGATCGCGCCGTCCCCCGTCAGTGGCATGCCCAGCCCAATGCCCGCCGCCGTCGCCCCACTGCCTCCGCCGGGGACGGTCGTCACGACAACCTCGACGACGTCCTCGACCGCTCACGTTCTCGGAACGATCCGTAGTAATGAAGTCGCTTCGCCTGATGCCGCGGTCGTGCCGTCGCCGCCACTTTCGGCTTAGGTTGCCAACGCCCCGTCACTGCCGCCGATCGATTTGATGCAGGCCAAGCAGGCTGGTGACGTTACTTACATAACCGGTGGTATTGGTGACGAAGAGCGCAGCATGCTTG
>JALYJG010000065.1 GCA_030775365.1 Pseudomonadota bacterium | reverse complement strand
GCACAACAGCCTGCCGGTGCTCTCGGGGCCCATTTCGCCTGTCCGCCTGGCGAAGCGCTTTTTATGAGACGGTACCGCGTCTTCGCTTCCGGCAGGCCCGTCATGGTTATCGGCGAGTACTTTCGCGCCCGTAACGGCGACTAGACGAGGAGGCTAGCCACGGCCAGGAAGTGCAGCGTCGCGGCTACGAGCACGAAGCTGTGCCACACGGGATCAGTCCAGCGTCCGATGTCACGTGCGAACACAAGTGCTCCCACTGTATAAAACAAAGCCCCAAGACCGAGAAATATAAGCGGCGTGGGTGCGGTCAGGCGCAGGATTTCAGGGAGGGCCGTAAGAAACAGCCAACCCAGCAACAAATATAACCCGACGACGACGCGGTCATAACATTCAGGAAGCTGCAGACGGATAAGAATACCCATCAGCGCCAGTCCCCAGACCCAGTCGATCAGCGGAATGCCAAAAAGACCGCGAATGCCGCCAGCAACAAAAGGCGTGTAGGTCCCCGCTATCAGAAGGAAAATCGCCGCGTGATCCAGTTTGCGGAGCAAACTCAACTCGCGCGGAAAAAGGCGCGCGTTGTAAGCATAAGAGCAGAGGCAGCAGGCGAAAAGGCAAAGGCCATAAACCAGGCTCGGACGACTATAAGGGTTCGCGGGATGGGATAGGGCGTGGAGCAAGAGAGTTGCGAGCGCTCCGAGGCTTAAGAGGAAGGTCGCGAGAACGATCGATTGGTTGACGCTGGAAGCCACGCCTTCGGGATGCGTAACGGACATTGGAGATTAGCCCAAAGCGTCAACAGGGGGCGGCACTGAGCGGGCCGAGCGGAACGTCCGCCGCACCTGTCTGCTTCTAGCGAGCGTCATTCCTGCGCGGAGCCATTGAACTGCAATACATCAACGTTTGCCGAAAAAGCCGGCACCGTTGCGAGCCCAATGAACACGCCAACCATTGTAAGACAGGTAACGAGCCCAGCCAGTGCAAGAATTGAGCGAATTTCCGAGACGGTCATCATAGAGTACCCCGAAGATACCGCGACAGGATGGAGCCAAGGCGACCCCCTGGGGGTCCGAGCTTCCACCGCAACGTCTCGATCAGGACATCCCGACCTAACGTTACGACAGCTAGGGTGCCCTAGGGCCGATAAGGATTCGATGCGAGCCCTAGGGCCACACGTAGAAATCGCATAAGGATACGCAATCATTTTTGCGATGTTTTAACACTTTGCGGTGCAGGCGCGCTCGGCGTCCCGACGCGGGACAGAAGATCGGCCAGATTTTCGAGCTTGAGCGGTTTGATAAGATGGTGATCAAACCCGGCCTCGACGGCCAACAGCCGGTCCCGTTCCTGGCCCCAGCCTGTCTGCGCGATCAGTAGCGTATTTTTAAAGACCGGATCGCGGCGCAGCTCGCGGCACACCTCGTAACCGTTCATGCCGGGCAAACCTATATCTAACATGATGACGTCCGGCCGCTGTTCTCGAGCCATTTGCAAAGCCGCCGGCCCGTCATGGGCCAAGGTCGGTTCATGTCCCATCAATTCAAGCATCCATCCTGTCGTTTTGGCCGAGGCTATATTGTCGTCGACGACGAGAACCTTTAAGCCGCTGACGGCGTCCGGCTCACCCGGACGCGGCGCCTCCGGCGCCTCCACGTTCTTTTCAATAAGCGGCAGGCGGACCGTAAATTCGCTGCCCTTATTCAGGCCCGGACTCGCGGCCGTGATAGCGCCGCCATGCATCTCGACGAGCCGGCGGACCAAGGCTAGACCTATGCCGAGGCCGCCTTGTGAGCGGTCAAGGTTTCGGTCGACTTGCGTAAACAAGTCGAACACTTTCGGTAACATATCGGCCGGGATGCCGACCCCGTTATCCGCCACCGTGATCAGTGCCTCTTGACCCTGCTGCTTCGCGGACACTTGTATATGCCCTCCCTCTTTCGTGTATTTCGCCGCATTGTTGAGCAAATTGCCCACCACTTGCGCCATACGCGTCAGATCGGCGTCAAGCCACAGAGGCTCACTTGGCACATCGACGGTCAGGCGGTGCTTCCCGGTGTCCAACAGCGGCCGGCTTCCTTCTATTCCCGCCTGAAGAACAGCCTGTAAGGTTATGTGTTCCTTCCGCAAATCTATCTTGCCTTGGCTGACGCGCGACACATCGAGCAAATCATCGATCAGGCGAACAAGATGCGTCAGCTGCCTGTCCATCATCTCGCGCACATTGTCGGAGACCTCCTTGGCCGGCGACATGCGCAAAATTTGCAACCCATTGCGGATCGGCGCCAAAGGGTTACGCAGTTCATGCGCCAGGGTCGCCAGGAATTCATCCTTGCGGTGATCGGTTTCCTTGAGCGCCTCAGCATAAAGGCGGCTTTCTTTTAAAAGCCGCGCGTTCTCTTCGGCCGACGCCCGCAATTCGTCGCGCTGCTGAGCCAGTTGCTGCTGCTGGCGGTACAATTCGAAAAAGACCTCGGCCTTGCTCCGCAAAATGTCCGGCTCAATCGGCTTATTGATGAAGTCCACGGCGCCGGCCTCATAGCCCCTAAACCGCCTGTCCCTGTCCGCCGTACCCGCCGTCAGGAAGATGATCGGGACCCTGCGTGTGCGCTCCGAGCCTCGCATGAGCTCGGCGAGCTCGAAACCATCCATGGCCGGCATCTGCACATCCAGCAGGGCGAGCGCGACTTCATGGGTCAACAAAAGCTCGAGTGCCTCAGGACCCGAGCGGGCCTTCAGAAGCACAAGCCCTTCCCGGCGCAGCAAAGCGTCGAGTGACAAGAGGTTCTCCTGGAGGTCGTCGACCAAAAGGAAGTAAACCGGACGCGATACGGTCATGGCGCTGTGATCTCCCTCAGATGGGTTGCAATTTGCGCCAGCGACAACGCGCGGGCGCATGGACATTCCTTCAATGCCGCTTGCGGCATCGCGGCGGCGTAAGAATGCGCTGGATCCTGCACAAGGGCCATGCCGCCAGCCCCCGCGATGGCCTTAAGACCCTTGGCGCCGTCGCTGTTGGCGCCTGTCAGAACGACCCCCGTCAAATCGGGTCCGTAGGCATCGGCCGCGGCCTCGAACAGCACATCGATCGAGGGGCGTGCATGGCTGACAGGATCATCATTTGAGAGCGAGAGATGTTTGTTCTCTTCGATAAGCAGATGATACCCGGCGGGCGCAAGATAAACAGTCCCAGCCAAAGCCGGTTCTTTATCCTCGGCCTCTTTGATCGGCAGCTTGCATTTCGGTTGCAGCAAGGCCACGAGCGGATTGGGTCTGTCGGCCAGCAGATGCACGACGACCATAACCGAAACTGGGTAGTTCTCCGGCAGATGCGGCAAGATGCCCGCAAGTGCATCCAGAGCGCCTGCCGAAGCACCGATGGCGACAGCTTTTGTTGCGAGAGAACTCATGCTTCGCCCCGTTTTTGGTAGATATGCTGCTGGCGGTCGAAGTCCAGGAAAGCGTCAGCGTGGCGCGAGAAGCGCAAAGTTTCCTTGGAGCCGAGACCCAGAAAGCCTTTGCGCGGCAAGGCCTCTCGGAAGAGGCCGAGAGCCCGGTCTTGCAGATCCCTGTCAAAATAAATGAGGACGTTCCGACAGGACACGAAATGGACTTCGGCGAAGACGGCATCACTGACAAGACTGTGATCGGAAAACACGACCCGTCGGCGCAAGGTTTTATCGAACGTAGCAGCCCCGTAAGCGGCTGTGTAGTAATCGGATAGCGAGGACCTCCCGCCCGAGGCGCGGTGATTTTCCGTAAAGGCCTGGATGCGCTCAAGATCGTAGACGCCCGCCTCGGCCATTTTCAATGCCTTACCGTTGATATCGGTGGCGTAGAACAGGGTGCGCTCCTCCAATCCCTCCTCGCGAAACAAAATAACCAAAGAATAGACCTCCTCGCCCGTGCCACAACCCGCTATCCAAACTTTCAACGAAGGATAGGTTCGCAAGTGCGGGACGACCGTTTGGCGGACGGCGCCATAATAAGAAGGGTCACGGAAAAAATCGCCGACCTGCACCGTCAGGAAGCCGAGCAACTCCGGCAAGATCTGCGGATCGCGCAACAGCTTTTCTTGCAGAACCGAATAGGTCCCGCACCCGAAGCGATCGAGGGCTTGGGCTAACCGTCGTTTGAGTGATGCCATGGAATAGCCCCGGAAATCGTAGTGGTACTTAACAAACAAGGCCTCGAGAAGAAACCTAAGCTCGGTGTCCTCAATTTTATCCTCGCGCCCCGTCACCTCGGCATCCAGACGCGAACGAGTGACAGAAGTTTCTCCACATCGAGAGGCTTCGCTACGTAATCACTCGCTCCGGCTTCGAGACAGCGCTCCTGATCGTCTTTCATGGCCTTAGCTGTCAGCATTATAATGGGTAATTTTTTCCACTCGCTCTTTTTGCGGATTTCGCGCGTCGCCGTCAGCCCGTCCATTTCCGGCATCATGACGTCCATCAGAACGAGATCGATGCGGTCGGTCGCACTCGCTTGGCGTTTGGCGAGTAGGTCGAGGGCTTCGCGCCCGTTGCGGGCGATTTCAACGATGGCGCCCCGCGGCTCGAAGACGCTCGTCAGCGCATAGACGTTGCGAATGTCATCTTCGACGACAAGTATGCGCCGCGCCTTGAGCATGGCGTCCCGACCGTTGGCCTTCTGCAGCATCTTTTGCTGCTCGGCCGGTAGATCTGCGACGACTTGATGCAGGAACAGCGTGACCTCGTCGAGAAGGCGTTCGGAAGACTTGGCGCCCTTGATAATGATCGAACTTGAATATTTGCGCAGCCGCTGTTCTTCCTCGGCGGAAAGTTCACGCGCCGTATGAATGATGACGGGGGGAAAAGAATAGGTATCCTCTTGGGCCAGCGCCTCGAGCAATTCATAGCCAGAAGCATCCGGCAGAGAGAGGTCGAGCACCATGCAATCGACGCTCGCTTCCTTAAGCTTTTCCAGGCATTCCGTCGCCGAGCCGACAAGGATGGCTTCAACCTCGCGGGAAGCCAGGAGCTTACCGACGCTTTCCCGTTGCACGGGGTCGTCTTCGACGATGACGACACGGCGGACGCGCTGCGACAGGCGGGTTTCAAGCCGCGCCAGCGCTTCGACGAGTTCGTCGCGCTTGACCGGCTTCAACATATGCCCGGCAGCGCCAAGGGCCAGCGCCGTTTCCGCGTTATCGCCGCCCGAGACAACATGCACAGGAATGTGCCGAGTGCGCAGATCACTTTTAAGGCGGTCGAGAACAGCAAGCCCCGAGTGGTCTGGCAGGCCGACATCGAGCACCACGGCACTCGGGAGATATTGCCGGGCGACACTTAAAGCTTCTTCCGCCGTCGGGGCTATCAGGCATTGGAAATCGAGCTCGTGGACGAGATCGTAGAGCATGCGGGCAAAGACTGCGTCGTCCTCGACGACAAGAATCGTACGGCTGTTCGGATCGAATTGGTCACGGTCGTCCTCAATGGTGCCGACCCGAACCGGTGAGGCTGCGGCACCCCGAGCCGGCGAAACCAAACCGGGCAAATTTAAACCCTCAGTATCCCACCCGGTGGCCCCCCAATCGGTGGCATCCCTAACGGGCGCGTCCGCCAGCCTGGCCCCATTGAAGGCCCGATCAGTAACATCCGCATTAGCGGGCCGCATGGCGGCAGCATCATAATGCTGCGGCATAACAACCGTGAATGTGCTCCCCTGCCCGAGCCGACTTTCGAGATGAATCTCTCCGCCCAGAAGCCGCGTCAATTCCCGCGAAATCGATAGTCCGAGACCCGTGCCGCCATATTTGCGGCTAATGGTGCCATCGGCCTGACGGAACGCCTCGAAGATGGCCCGCTGTTGGTCATCGGGAATACCGATACCGGTATCGGTAATCGCAAACGCAATTCTCCCGGCGTCCTCGGCCCTTGTGGTCAACCTGACGCTGCCACGTTCGGTAAATTTGATAGCGTTCGAAAGTAAATTCCTCAACACCTGTTCGAGACGTCGGCGGTCCACCTCAATGGTTTTAGGACAACCATCCTCGATCGCGGTTTCGAAAACCAGCCCTTTTTCGGCTGCTAACGGCGTCATCACGCGCTTCAGATCCTTGACTAGCCGCGCGAGCGTAAGGGATTCGGCATGAACGTCCATATGGCCCGCTTCGATTTTCGAAAGATCCAGAATGTCATTGATCAGCGACAAAAGATCGTTCCCCGCGGACTCGATGGTCTCGGCAAACTTCACCTGTTCGGCCGACAAATTGCCGTCCGGATTATCAGCCAGGAGCTTGGCCAGAATGAGTGACGAGTTCAGCGGCGTGCGCAGTTCATGCGACATGTTGGCGAGGAAATCGGATTTGTAGCGGCTGGCACGTTCGACCTCCTTCGCTTTGAGTTGCAAGGCGGCTTGGGCGCGCGTCAGATTGTCGCGCTGACTTTCAAGAACTTGCGTCTGTTCTTCGAGCTGCGCATTGGTCTGCTCCAGTTCGACTTGTTGCTCCTCCAGACGAGCCTGCGACTCCCTGATCGAACGACTATGCCCTTCAAGTTCCTCGTTGGCCACGCGGAGTTCCGCGCTTTGCGCCTGTAATTCTTCGGCCTGGCGCTGTGTTTCTTCCAAAAAGTTCTGCAGATTAGCGCGGTAATTGGCCGACTGGACTGCGACACCGACGCTGTCGGCGATCTGCTCGAGGAGCTCGGTCGCTAGGCTGTCGACCGGATGAATAAAACCCAGTTCAATGACGGCAACGACTTTGCCATCGACGGAGGCGGGCGAAATCACGAGGTGGCGCGGCCGGCCTCGTCCCATCGAAGAGCTGATCGTCAGGTACCCATCGGGCACGTCATTAAAGACGAAAGTCTTGTTATCCTTGACCGCCTGCCCTAGCAGGCCGCCACCCCCTTCGAACCGGGCCAGCATGCCGCGCCCGCCGGACACTCCGTAAGTAGCCACTCGGGTGAAGGCACTTCCTTCCCGGGCAAAAAACGCGCCCGCATGGGCATTAAAATACTCGGCCAGAAATTTTAGGACGTTTTCTCCGAGCATTTCAACCCGTTGCTCACCAAGCATGGCTTTGGCCAGGCCGATTTCACCGCCCTGCAGCCATTGTTGTTGACGCCGGGTCCACACGGCGCGGCGGACGAGATAAGCGACGACGCCTGACAACAGCATGCCCAAAAGGCCGGTGATAATTCCGCTCACAAGAGCAATGCGGTAAGCTTGCGCCATGGCCACCAGCCGCTTCGCCCGTATGTCCTCAGCCCTCTTTTCCATTTGGCTGACCTGGAAGCGCAGCGCGTCCATCTCGCTCTTGCCTCGATCGCTAACGACGACTGGAAGCGCCGCGCCGAGTCCTCGCAGACGTCGAAGGTTTATAGTTTCGTCGAGCTCCTTGAGTTTGGAGCGGATATGCGCCGTCAACTCAGGAATTTGCGATTGAACCGTTTCGTCGCCGGCCGTTAAGTCTTTGCAACGATCAATTTCGGAATCGATACGTTCGAGCGCGGCCGAATAGGGCGCCAGATATTTCTCGTCGCCCGTCAAGAGGTAACCACGCTGCCCGGTTTCGGCGTCCTTCATAATGGACTGGATGCGCTCCATCGACATGATGATTTCATGCGTTCTGGTGGCGTCGATCGTCTCGGCGCGGAGCTCGCGTGTGTTCCAGTACGACAATATGCCGCTGGCTAAGAAAAAGAGGACAACAGCGCTTAAGCCTAGCGAGATCGAGAGCTCGGCCGCGCTGGCCTTATGACGCGTAAAAGTAGATGCGTTACCAAGCATTTGCCCGCCCATGTTTACGTCATTTATATAGTGGACGAGTTTTTATGCGAGTAAGGAGACTATGTGTCTGAGGCTTGGGTATCATAAAAAACGCATAAAGAAAAAGCTTTTGCCCCAATAAGGGACGCCAGATCAATCTTTCCACCCGCCTCCGGCCGCCGTATAGATCGTCACGAGATCGTTGCGGAGGCGGATGTTCGATGCCATTTGGCTCGATTGGGCGTCGAGCAGATTGCGCTGAGCCACAAGGACGTCGAGGAGGCCCGTATAGCCGTTCTTATATTGTTGCTGCGCCAACTCGGCTGCCTTCTGGTTCTGCGCAACGGCCGTCGTCAGGGCCGCGTTGCGTGACGTTTCGTGCACATAGCCGGAAAGAGCATTTTCCATGTCCTCCAAAGCCGTTAGCACAGTTTGCTGATAATTTAGAAAAGCTTCTTTCTGCTGTGCGTCGGCAATATCAATCTGCGATTGGATGCGCCCGAAATTGACGATGGGCTGAACGAGATTAGCGCCAATGCCCCACGGTGTCGCCGAAAAGGGTGTTGATGTCTGCAGGCCAAAAAGCGCTGTCAGAGAAATATCAGGGAACAGTTGAGCGACAGCGACGTCGCGACCCGAGATACTGGCCGCGAAACGTCGCTCGGCCGACCGAATATCGGGGCGGACCTCGATGACGCGGGCCGGTGCGGCAACAAGGATATGCGGATCAAGCGGCTTGAGCTCCTGCGGCGTCTGTAAAAGCGCCGTCTTGCTGCCGGGCGGATAACCAAGAAGAACATTAAGCCGATTCAGCGCAGCGTCGTAATCGGTTTGCAGCGCCGGAATAAGAGCCTCGGTCGTCGATACCTGCGCCCCCGCTCGCTGGACATCGAAATCACTCGCGAGCGCACCTTTCAGCTGCGCCTCTATAAGTTCTGACGTTCTCCGCTGGGTCTCCAAATTTTGACGCGTGAGCGCAATTTGCCGTTCGTCGTTGCGCAAATCAAAATAATTGCGCGCGATCTCGGCCAGAAGACCGACCCGTACCGCCTGCTGACTGGCTTCTTCGGACTGCAGAATAGCTGTGGCCTGGGCGGTCCTTGCCTGGTTGCGCCCGAAAAGATCGACTTCCCATGATGCCGATAGATCGGCCTCAACAAGTGTGATCGGC
>JALYJG010000064.1:3186-9004 GCA_030775365.1 Pseudomonadota bacterium | reverse complement strand
GGGATGCGTGGACCGGCCAGAACTGTCAGCCTGTCTTCGAAGGCCATAAGCCGCAAGGGACCGGGATCCCTTGGTGGCTGAGACCAAGCGAAGTTTTTTATCATTTCGGAAATGGGGCGCTGGAGCCCATTGATATGCGCCACGATGTCTTCAAAAAGCGCGCTCACGGCTTCGAAGCGCACGGTCTTCCAGTCCAGCAGGCTTTCCTTGGCCTCAAACAGCAAACCGAGCTGCGAACCCGTTCCCTGCGGTAACTGATAGAACTTGACGCTCTTATCAACAAGAGCGCGGCTGAGACGGGCGCTCGCCTTTATTTTTTTATCCAACGCCATCTCGATGGACGCCTCGGCGTAGTGATAGGCCCGCAAGAGTGCGGGGTTCTTGACCTCATCGCCGGAATATCCATAGGTGTTTGTCACATAAGGGTGCTGAACGCCGCTCAGGCGAACGCCAAACGAATGCCGCAACATCGAAATGCCGGACATGCGCACAACGGGCGGTGTTGCCGACAGACGTATCGTAAATGGCGCGGCATCCTTTATGGTCGGGAAGTTCCATTGCCGGATCGGTGACCGTTCGGCCTCAATCCTGGCGCCACCGGTACTACGGCGCGTGAAACTTTTTTGGGCGATAGAGAACAGGTTCATGGCTGCCGAACGGCAAACCTGATCCGCCCGCTGTCTTGGGTCAAATACTGGGCTTTCCAAACGGATTTCCGAGAACGAAAAGGGATGCGCCCCTTAAAGCCTGGCATCGAAGCTCCTCTGAAAATCTTCCCTAGAAAATTAGAGCCGTTTCAACTGATTTACTGCGTAATCGATGCTAGCCACCAAAACCGCGGCTCAATCACGCCCCGGCCGCCGTCGTATCATACCAAGACGCCGCCATTTCGGTGCGCGCATGGAAGTCGAGCGTCGAGGCTGGACCGATATCGATCCTTCCAATTAGGGCTTCGCGTTGGGTCAGGCGCATGACGGCCGGGAAATCGGCCAAAGGATCGACATCATCAACGCTAGCTATGCCATGAAGCGAGAAATCAAGGGCGGGCTTCTGCAACACAAAGCGCGGTTTACCGTCAACAGGGTCGAGGGCGGCCGCCACGATCCCGAAACCGTTGCGCAAAAATAATTCCCAGCTACGCGTGTTTTCAACAGAGATTTGCGCAAACACGTGATCGGCAATGCGCGTGGAGGGCTGAGACAAAGCGGTGTGCAAGAGATGTTGCGCCAGTTCGTTGCCGCGCCATTCAGGATGGACAGCCATGCTTTTGGCAATGATCACGGATTCCGAAGGGGCAGCATGATGAAAGGTGACATCGCTGCGCGTAATCGCATTTTTATCTATGGCCTCATCGAGCGTCATAGGGCCCATGAGGACGATCTGGGCCACAAGTCGCCCCGAGGCACGCAGTCCGAGGATGAGTCCCGCCTCGCGCGAGAGTAATTTTTCGAAATAGGCCGGCTCTTGCGGGAGGACAAACATTTTCTGTCCATCAGGCAACGCCGCGCGCGTTTCCTCTTGCAACTGAAGCACTTCCGGCAAATGTTCCGGGCCCAAAATCTCGGGGATGGCCGTGCCGCCTGTTTTAGGTAATGTGACTTCGTTCATCTAATAAGTTTCTCCTTAACGCGCTTAGCTTGTGCAATTTACAGACAAGCGGGCGAAAGTAAAAAAGGTTTCGAAGCCGGTAAGTGTCGCAGAGCCCAAGGCCGATTAACTATCTGCAGCATTATTAGGCATGGTTTGGCACATGAGGGCCCCTCAAACAACCAAAAATGGTTAATTCTCGCAGGCCACGCCTTGAAGCTGCTGGTTGTAAAAGCACGAAAAAGCGTGGTTCCTGTCGAGATCGAGACCTCAGCCCTCCAAAACGAACCGGCGCAATTCCTCTGTGACCTCAGGCGCCTGGCCGAAAAAGCCCTCGAAAGCAGGGCGCGCTTGGTGCAAAAGCATCCCCAGCCCGTCCAAGACTCTGTTGCCGCGCAGCTTGGCGTTACGAAGCAGTCCAGTCTCGAGCGGCGCATAAACCATGTCGGTCACAAGCGCATCCCCAGGTAGCCTCGTAAGATCGCAGATCAGCGGCGGCTGGCCCTTCATGCCAAGCGAGGTCGCATTGACTAAGAGCTCAGCCTCTTCAAGGGCAGCCGGCAGATCATCCCATCCGTAGGCCGAGAGACATGGCCCGAAGCTCTCGGCCAGGACACCCGCGCGAGCGGGCGTGCGGTTGATGATACGAATTTCCGAAGCACCGGCATCCAATAACGCGACGATAGCGGCACGCGCGGCCCCACCGGCACCGAGAATGGCTGCCGGCCGACCCCTCGGCGCATAACCGGTGCTGAGAAGATTTTGAGCGAAACCAAACACATCCGTATTGCGCCCCTCGAGCGCGCCGTCGGGAGAGACCAAAACGGTGTTCACAGCCCCTGTGCGGCGAGCCATAGGATCTATGTGATCCATATAGAGGAGGGCCGCTTCCTTATGGGGCACTGTGAGGTTCACACCACGAAAACCCTGCCGGCAGAGTTTTTTCAAGGCGAGAGGTAAATCTTCCGCCGGCACCAGCAAGCGCATATATGAACCTTCCAGCCCATAACGCTCGAGCCACCAGCCATGCAACCGCGGGGAGAGGGAGTGGTCGACTGGCCAGCCCATGACGCCGGCTTTCGGCGGGTGCTTAGATTTAAGCATGGCTCTTCGTCTCAACTTCACGCTGATTCAAAAGCATCATGATTTCGGCTGCGGTTTCTTCAATCGACCGACGGGTGACATCGATGACAGGGCAGCCGAGCCGTGCGAAAAAGCGCCTTGCGTCCTGCACCTCCTGTCGCACATGCTCGGGATCGGCATAGGAAATTTTCGTCTGATCGGGGTGAAGAAGATGAAGCCTTTGGCGCCGTATTTCGGCAAGGCTATCGGGTTCCTTCGTTAAACCTACGATCAAAGGCTTTTTGAGTTGCATCAGATCCATGGGCGGCGGGTGGCCAGGAACCAGCGGAATATTTGCGGCCTTGATGCTGCGCCCAGCCAGATAGAGGCAGGTTGGTGTCTTAGAGGTGCGGGAGACACCTAAAATGATGACATCGGCGTCCTCCAGCTCATCGATACCGTGCCCATCGTCCATAGCGATAGCAAAGTCCATGGCGTCGATGCGCGCAAAATAATCCGCGTCTAGCGCATGCTGCCGGCCGGGCGTTTGCGCCGAGGGCACGCCGAAATGAGCCGCCATGATCTTAAGTACGGGCTCAAGCACATCCGTGTGAGGCACATTGTTATTGTGGCAGAAATTCTCAAGCGAATGCCGGAGTTGCTCGTCGACAAAAGTGTACAGCACAAGGCCCGGCCATTGGCGGATGCCCTCCATCACCATGTCGAGTTGTCGGTCCGTGCGAATGAGGCTCCAGAAATGTTCTTGGACCTTAACATTCTCGAATTGGACAATGCTGGCGCGAGCGATACTGTTAATCGTCTCGCCGGTGGCATCCGAAACCAGATGAATATGATAGGAGGATTCCATGGTCGAATTTAACTCACAGGCCATTCGAGTCACGGGGATAAAAAGGGTTAAGCTCCCCTTACCTTCCTTTTATGCCTGTCATGCGGATTTCATCCACATTTATATTTTAGGTGCATATTTATATGGCTTCGTCTGTGCGCAACGGGGATAAGTAGGGGTGACTTGTCCCGGGGATTCACAGCTTGCGCTCATAAGGGGAAAATGGGGTATTAAGCGCTTTACCAACAGGGATATAAAATTTGCGTAAAGGCGACAACGGGATAACCACTCTTAAAGTTTTCTAAGAATGGCGATTTCTTTTATCCTCGTTATGCGACCACCCAACTAACTACCACTACATATCTTATATAAATGAGAGGGGAAAAGATCAGGTGAGTGAAGCCGTTAAACCTATGCTCGATCTCCTGCGAGGCAAGCCAGTAAGTCGCGCACCGTTATGGCTCATGCGACAAGCCGGGCGTTACCTTCCGGAGTACAGAGCTTTAAGATCAAAAGCTGAAGATTTCCTTAATTTATGTCTGACGCCCGAATGGGCAACAGAGATAACTCTGCAGCCCATTCGCCGATTTGGTTTCGATGCGGCAATAATTTTTGCTGATATCCTTCTGATCCCACTCGCTTTGGGCCAAAAGCTGGAATTCAGGCAAGGAGAAGGCCCGGTTCTGGAGCCGATCGAGGAAAAGAATTTTTCATCCCACTTCAGTTATTCGGAAGATAAAGTCGCTGCTGTTTTTGAAACCGTTCGTCTCGTCAAAAAGCAATTGCCCTCATCGACCAGCCTGATCGGATTTTGCGGCTCTCCATGGACAGTGGCCTGCTATATGATCGATGGCACGAGCCGCACCGGCTTCACTGAAGCCAAATTATGGGCCAAAGAAAAAACACCCGCGCTTGAAATCCTCATCCAGACCTTGATTGGCGCCTCCGATCGCTATCTTTCGGCACAGATCGAAGCCGGCGCCGACATTATTCAGCTTTTCGACAGCTGGTCAGGCCTTTTGGAGGGTGAGGATTTTCAACGGTGGATCATCGAGCCGACGCGGCAACTGGTCGCTCGTATCAATGAGAAATATCCCCATGTGCCCGTCATTGGCTTTCCCAGGGAAGCCGGGAAGCATTACATCGATTATTGTCATAAAACCGGCGTCGACGGTGTCAGCATCGATCAAAGTGTCGACTTAAATTACGCCCGCAGCGAGCTCCGGCCAATAAAATTGCTGCAGGGAAATCTGGACCCAGAACTGCTCGTGGAAGGTGGGGAGGCTATGCAGGAGGGCGCCCGAAAAATTCTTAATGCGCTTGGTCCAAACCATATTTTTAACCTTGGCCATGGCGTTCTGCAGCAAACCCCTGTGGAGCACGTCTCTGACCTTGTTCAGTTCGTCAGGAACTGGCAACCAACTGGATAATGGGATCGTGATGCAGTCTAGAAAGCTAAACTTGGCTTTTATCGGTTCTGGGAAGCGCATCTCACCTCAGAATCAGACACTCCTATCAAAACAGCGGCAAGAGTACCGGATAGCGAAAAGCCGGGGCCTTCCTGGCTGGCGGGATCTTCCATGCTTGATTTCGCAGTTTGCGCTTGAGGTTTCCGTGGTGCTAAGGGTTTTTCGCCCTTCTTCAGGAGGCTCTTTTCGCCCAGCCTCAGGTTTTATGCTTCTGCGTCACCAGGTCCTCAAAAACCAATGACAAAAACCGCCATCATCCTGTTCAATCTTGGCGGACCTGACGCGCCTGAGGCCGTGCGGCCATTTTTATCTAATTTATTCAATGACCCGGCAATCCTTCGACTACCGTCGCCGCTCCGCCCTTTGCTGGCTTGGCTCATTGCCAAACGCCGGGCGCCTATTGCCAAAGAAATCTATGCGCAGATTGGTAATAAATCCCCCATTCTCGAAAATACCGAAATTCAGGCCCAGGCTATTGAACGAGCGCTGGCCGATCTTGGCACGGTTAAATGTTTCGTCTCGATGCGCTATTGGCATCCTCTGAGCGAAGACGTCGCCTGGGACGTCGAAAAGTTCGGGCCCGACAATATCGTATGGCTGCCGCTTTATCCGCAATTCTCGACCACCACGACCGAATCCTCGATAAAGGATTGGCTGGGAGCAGCCCAAGCGGCGGGATTGCGGCAACCGACCCGAACTCTGTGCTGCTATCCGCGAAACGAAGGGTTCATCGCCGCCGCAGCCGGGTCGGTGCGGGCTGCGCTCGCCGGCTTCTCCCCGGAAACTCGGCCGCGCGTCTTGTTTTCCGCCCATGGCTTGCCTCGGAAAATCGTTGCCGGCGGCGATCCCTATC